>JARBUO010000051.1 GCA_029239605.1 Bacillota bacterium
AATCATTGGGATGATGAAAAATAATAAAGGTGTTACAGTGTATCAGACTAAAGAAACGAAAAAGAATAAAGCGCAGGCAAATATCAGTAGGAATCAACATCAATTTAAATGTCCCCTTTGCAGCGGATCGATGCTTCTCAAGAATGACTTCAATCTCGTATGCAGTAAGAACCATTCCTTTGATCTTTCGAGGAAGGGATATCTGAACCTTCTCGCTTCCGGCAGCAGTGCCAAATACGCAAAGGAATTGTTTGAAGCAAGGCAGCAGGTCTGTTCCTTTGGATTTTTTGATCCCTTGATTCAAACCCTTGGTGAGATCATCTCGAATTACAGCGCAGAAAATCTTGCCGAGAGAGACTTGACGGTGCTGGATGCAGGATGCGGAGAAGGCTCCCATCTGCGAGGATTGGCAGAAATACTTGGTCATGACAGCAATTTCAGCTTGTTTGGTGTGGACATTGCCAAGGAAGGCATCAAACTTGCAACTTCCGGTGATGCGGATATCATCTGGGCTGTCGCAGATTTGGCAAAGCTGCCGTTTCAGCAGGCCAGCTTCGATGTTATCTTAAACATTCTGTCTCCTGCCAATTACCACGAGTTTGAAAGAATCCTGGTGGACGACGGGATCCTTATAAAAGTAATTCCTGGGAAATCCTATCTTGGTGAATTGCGAAGGTTGATGTTTGAAGGGAACGACTATTCAAGCGACAGAGTGGCAGATTACTTTTCAAACAAATTTGAATTGATCTCCAGTCGAACCATGGAGTACCACGTGGAACTCAACGAAGCCATATTACCCCAGTTGCTCAAGATGACTCCTTTGACCTGGGGGCTGGTACCGGAAAAGAAAACGGAAATCAATCTGGTCAACTTACCTTATGTTACGGTAGATTTCACCGTCCTGACAGGAGTTAAAAAATAGATTGAGAAAAAATCAAAAAACTGAAGAGAAACCAGCTCGTTTTTCTGAAAGCGGGTAACCTGCTGAGTGAACGGATCTCGCTATGAGTTCTGATCACTCTTTTTTTATTATGTAGGAGATATCCAAATCAATCTTCTTGCCTTTTAACATACTCTTAACATTCGCCTCATTCATTCTTAACAATATCTCTGTATGATTAGAACCATAGAACGAAATACTAATAAATTTAATGAAATCAGAAAGAGGGAAAAAAAGAATGAAAAAGATATTGGCTATGACATTAGTAATGATATTGGCTGTTGCTGCACTTGCAGGATGCGGTGCGAAAAATCAGGGTGCAGATACCGGTGAAAATCCCCCGGCGGATCAGGTGACCGGAACTGTGGTAACTGCGGGATCAACCTCAGTACAACCCCTTTCCGAAGAGCTGGCAGCAGCTTTTATGGACGGTAACTCCGGAATCACAGTAGAAGTTCAGGGCGGCGGATCCGGACAGGGAATCAAAGCGATTCAGGAAAAGATTGCAGACTTCGGAGCCCTATCAAGAGAAGTGAAGGATGAAGAAAAAGCATCTGTAACAAAAGAAATTGTCATCGCGAAGGACGGCGTAGCAGTTGTTGTAAATCCTGACTCAACCGTCGAAAACTTAACCATCGAACAAATTAAGAAAATATATACCGGTGAAATCAAGAACTGGAAAGAAGTAGGCGGAGAAGATGCTCCAATCGTAGTGGTCAGCAGAGAAGAAGGCTCTGGAACAAGAGGTGCTTTTACGGAAATTACCAAGGTAGCGGGCAAGAACGATGCCGGTGAAGAAGTTGACAACACCACAAAGGAAGCACTGGTACAGGGTTCCACAGGAGCTGTTATGCAGACTGTAGCAACGACTCCCAATACCATTGGATACGTTTCTCTGGGATCTCTGAGTGACACAGTGAAAGCCGTAACGGTAGAAGGCGTAGCTCCATCCGCTGAAACAGTACTCTCAGGCGAATATAAAATCTCAAGACCGTTCCTCTATGTAGCAGGCGGTGAACTCAGCAAAGCAGCACAGATGTACATTGATTTTGTTCTCGGTGCAGAAGGGCAGGCTATTGTTGAAGAGAGTGGTTTTATCCCGGTAAAGTAAGCCTCTCCTCAAGATTTTAAAATAGATAAAAGACATAACGTGATTGGTAAAGATGAAACACACCCGCCGCATATATTCCCGAAGCAGAAGTTGTCTGCTACAAAGGAGACAATGTCTCGCCCGGGAATATGCTGCGGCTGGTGCATCCGGTCCAACCACGATAAGTCATTTTTGAGCCTAATACTATTTTAAACTATGAGAGAAACACGGGATGCATCCCGCTCCTGTTTCTAATTTTAGAGGAATCAGATAGGTAATATAAATGAAGACATATGAGAAGATAATTGAAAAATTAATATTGATATGCGCTGTGACAGCAACCATATCGGTAGCACTGATTACCTTGTTTATATTCAAGTCGGGGCTGCCGGTTTTGGCTGACTACGGTGTTTTTAACTTTATTTTCGGAACAACCTGGTCGCCCACAAATGGGTCTTATGGGATTTTTCCGTTGATCGCAGGAACGCTGTCCGTAACGCTTGGCGCACTGGTAATCGGCATCCCCACGGGATTGGCCTGTGCAGTATTTCTTGCGGAAATCCTTCCGAAGCATTGGGCGAAGGCATTCAAATCCGCCATTGAGCTTCTGGCAGGTATCCCCTCGGTTGTTTACGGTTTCTTTGGCTTGGTCGTCCTTGTACCAGCCATCAGAAATTTCGTATTACCCATTTACAAGATATTTCATCCCGAGGCTTCAGCCACCGGCTTTAGCATTCTGGCAGGAGCAGTCATCCTTGCAATCATGATTCTGCCCACCATTGTCAGCATATCAGAAAATTCCATTGCTGCAGTACCAAGAGAATTCAAAGAAGCATCTCTTGCTTTGGGAGCAAATAAAATGGAAACTATTGTTCGCGTTTTGATTCCGGCTGCAAAATCCGGTATTCTATCCTCCATTATTTTGGGAATGGGCAGAGCAATCGGAGAGACCATGGCGGTGCTGCTCATCACCGGGAATATGGCCAAGGTGCCAAGCGGAATTTTAGATCCTGTAGCTACATTGACGGGAACCATCGCTATGGAAATGGGGTATGCATCTCCTACCCATCAGCAAGCACTCTTTGCGGTAGGAATTATCCTGTTTGTCATCATTATGCTTTTGAATATCTTTGCCCAGCTTAGCATGAGGGGAATGGGAGGCAGTGCACGATGAAAAAGCAAAAAGAAATGAAGAATATAAAAAGTACCAAAAATGTAATATTTTACGGTTTGATAGGGGGCCTGGCTGCTGTAACGCTGGCCTCGCTGATTATCATTATCGGATACATTCTTATCAATGGCATGTCCCACATTAACCTGGAGTTTCTGACACAGGAACCGAGGCGGATGGGAAAAGAAGGCGGTATTTTTTCAGTAATTGTCGGAACACTGATGGTAACAGGCTTAGGTATTCTCATCGCCACACCCATTGGAATTGCAGCGGCCATCTATTTCACCGAATATTCCAAAGAAGGAAAAGGGGTTACTCTGATCCGTTTTTTCACTGAAATTCTGGCGGGTATTCCCTCTATTATATTTGGACTCTTCGGATTCGCATTCTTTGTCATATTCCTTGGGATGGGGTGGTCTGTGATTTCCGGCGGGCTTACCCTGGCAATTATGGTTTTGCCTACACTCATCAGAGCTACGGAAGAATCTTTGAAAACGGTGCCCATGTCATACCGGGAGGGAAGCTTGTCGCTGGGAGCGACAAAGTGGCAGACCATCATAAAGGTCATTCTGCCATGCTGCAGACCTGGAATTTTGACAGGGTTAATCCTGGGGATCGGAAGAGCCATCGGTGAAACAGCAGCTGTCATGCTGACGGTGGGCGGTTCCCTGCGTCTGCCTTCCTCGATCTTTGATTCCACAAGAACCATGTCGGTGCATCTGTATGTGTTGGCAGCGGAAGGCCTGTCCATGGAGAAAACCTATGCCACCGCTGCACTGTTAATCTTTATTGTACTGCTCATCAACACTTCAGCGAATCTGATCAGCAGCAAACTAGGAGGAAACAATGGAAACTAAATTTGAGATAGAAAAATTAAACCTGTATTACGGAACGTTTCAGGCACTGAAAGAAATCGACATGAGCATCTACGGCAACAAGATCACTGCTTTGATCGGTCCGTCGGGCTGCGGAAAATCAACCTTTCTGCGAACCCTGAACCGTATGAATGACTTGATTCAGGGTGTTAAAATAGAAGGTATGATAAAATTTGATCGTGAAGATATTTATGGAAAGGACTATGATATCATCGAGCTTCGCAAGAAGGTAGGAATGGTATTTCAGAAACCCAATCCATTTCCGAAGACCATATATGAAAACATTGTCTATGGTCCCAAAATCCACGGGGAAAAGGACAAAAGCACCCTGGATCATATCGTGGAGCAAACCTTGAAAGAGGTAGCACTCTGGGAAGAAGTAAAAGACAGACTTCATAAGCCGGCACTGGGGCTTTCCGGCGGACAGCAGCAAAGGCTTTGTATTGCCCGATGTTTGGCCGTAGAGCCGGAGGTAATCCTGATGGATGAGCCCACTTCTGCCCTGGACCCTGTGGCTACTTCAAAGATTGAGGGGCTGCTTGAGGAATTGGCAGAAAAGTATACCATCGTCATCGTTACGCACAACATGCAGCAAGCGGGGAGAGTTTCGGATTACACATCCTTTTTCCTAAACGGAAAGGTCATTGAGACCGACAAAACGGAAGTTATTTTCTCAAATCCGGCGAATAAGAAAACGGAAGATTATATTACGGGGAGGTTTGGATGATGGCAGCAAGACCACAGATGGACCATGAAATGTCCATAATTACAAATGATTTACTGGAGATGACCGGGCTGGTCGAGGAGGCCATCCGTCTGGCAATCAAATCTCTGACGGAGAAAGACAGCGAATTGGCGAGAAATATCATCAACAATGATGAGGAAATTGATGATCTGGAAGATTCCATTAAGGATAAGTGCCTCAAGTTTCTAGCGACGCAGCAGCCCCTTGCAGGGGACCTTCGTTATATGATCTCCATCATGCAGATGGTAAGAGATCTGGAGCGTATCGGTGACCACTGCGAAGATATCGCAAAATACACGCTCCGATTTGAGAATGAAGAATATATGAAACAGCTGATCGATATTCCCAGAATGGCGGAAATGGCTGCAAAGATGGTGAAAAATGCCATCGATGCTTTTGTAAACAGGGACCTGCGTCTGGCCAGAAAGGTCTGGAAGGCCGATGAAGAGGTGGATGAGCTCTTTCGCAACATCTATGACGAACTCATGGGTATGGTGGACCAGGATGCCAGCAGGGCCAACCAGAGTGTCATGTTCCTTTTTATAGCCGCGCATCTGGAGCGTATCGCGGATTATGCCACCAACATCTGCGAAGAAACTGTCTTCACTATGGAAGGCAACTACGAAATGGAATAAACCAAACTGCTTTCACAAAAAAAGAAAGAATGACGAAAGACCGCTTGCTTTGGAAGATGGATCATACTTCTATGCGCAAGCGGCTTTTTATAACATAGGATATTCTATTTTCTTATTTTGCATCCAATCCAGAAAGGGTGCTTTGGGCCAAATCAATGGTTTTTGAATTACTGAAAAAAAGACTTGAATAAATATCGTGAATAATGTATAATTATTCACATGTTAACCATTTGCGTTGAAAAATAAATCAGCTGAACAAAAATGGAATCGGTGATACTATGAATTCATAGATGTGCTGATGAATAAAAGAGAAGGAAGGAACGAATTATGGAGAAGAAAAAAATAGTTGCAATATTGCTCGTACTTGCTATGATGCTTACTTTCACTGCCTGCACCGGAGGAAAAGAAACACCTGCAGCAGAAGGAGGGGATGCACCTACATATAAAGTGGCTATGGAACCCACATTCCCGCCCTTTGACACCATTGACGAAGAAACTCAGGAACTGGCAGGGTTTGACGTGGATCTGATGAATGCCATCGCAGAAGATCAGGGTTTCAAACTGGAATGGGTCAACATGGGATTTGATGGTCTGATTCCTGCACTGGAAGCAGGCAACATCGACATCATCGCGTCAGGAATGAACGCAAGTGAGGAAAGAAGAGAAAAGGTAGATTTTTCTACTACATACTATGATTCCGGTCTTGTTGTAGCCGTCAAAGCCGGAAATACGGACATCAAAAGCATCGATGACCTGACTCCTGATATGAAGGTCGGAGGCCAGATCGGAACCACCGGTGCTGATCTTGCAACAGAACTTTTCGAAACAGGAAAGATCGGAGAAGCAAAGATTTACAATGGACTTGATGTTGCAATCATGGATCTGCAGAACGGAGCCATCGCAGCACTAATCAATGACCTGCCTGTTACAAAGTCTTATATGGATTCCAAGCCGGGCGCCATTGAAATCGTAGGCGATGTGCTGAATGCAGAGGCCTATGGGTTTGCAGTAAAGAAAGGAAATACAGAACTCCTTGACAAAATTAACGCCGGAATGCAGAACATGATCGATAACGGCACCTTCGACGAAATTTATAAAAAGTGGTTTGAATAAATCGGTAAACCGGTAGGAGGTTCGGAACGGGCCGGCCTGCAAAACAATTTGACCCATTCGTCAAGTGCCATGAGCCCTTGACGTAACGAGTTATAGAAATGATCTGTCGAAGAGTTTGCCTACGGGCAAACTTTTCGATTCTCATTTTCATTGCTATCAAATGTGTCATTTGAAAACAGTAAACGTAAAAGAAGTACGGCCCCGGACCCGGTCCGGGTTTTATAGAAAAGTTTAATTTAAGGAGTAACGGTTTGAGTATCTATTTAAAAGCATTGCAAATCGCATACAGCGGGATTTCCGTAACCCTTCAGATTACAGTCTTTGCTGTATTGATCGGTGTTGCGCTGGGTCTCATTGTAGCGCTTGGAAAAATGTCATCTCTGAAGCCGGTGAAGATTGTATTCTCAATCTATGTAGAATTGCTAAGAGGCACTCCCCTTGTGGTTCAGGCCCTGATCGTTTATGCTGGATTTCCAATGTTCCTGCAGAGTAACGGGATTCAATTCCGATGGGATGACCCGATTCTTGCATCCATTCTTGTATGCGGAATCAACAGTTCGGCATATGTGGCAGAGATCATCAGAAGCGGTCTTCAGGCGGTGGACAAAGGGCAGATGGAGGCAGCACGATCCCTTGGAATGAATCACTTACAGGCGATGCGTTTTATCATCGTACCCCAGGCATTCCGGATTATATTGCCGGCCCTGGCCAATGAATTTATTGCATTGCTGAAGGAAACGGCGGTTTTAAGTATTATTGCTGTTGTAGAAGCCACAAGAAAGAGCATGCTTTGGGCAGCTGCTACTTTTGAATACTGGCCTGCGTATCTTGGAACGGCCTTTGTCTACCTCAGCATTACGGTGCCCATGTCCAGACTTGTGGCATATCTGGAAAGGAGGATGGCACAAAGTGATCGAAGTAAATAATCTAACGAAAGAATACGGAAAATTACAGGTTCTTAAGGGAATCTCTGAAAGGATCCGGGAGAATGAAGTCGTCTGTGTCATCGGGCCTTCGGGTTCCGGCAAAAGTACTTTCTTAAGATGCATCAATCTTTTGGAAACACCTACCTCCGGAGAGGTTATCATCGATGGAGAACAGATCAATAAAAAAGATGTAGACATCAATGAAGTCAGAAAAAAACTGGGAATGGTATTTCAGAATTTTAACCTCTTTCCCCATATGACAACACTTGAAAACATAACGATCAGTCCAATCAAGGTTAATAACATACCGAAGGCAGAGGCTGATAAGGCTGCCATGGAGCTGCTTCAGATGGTAGGATTGCAGGACAAGGCAGGAGTTTTTCCTGCTTCTCTTTCCGGAGGGCAGAAGCAGCGCGCTGCCATTGCAAGGGCGCTGGCTATGAAGCCTGAAATCATGCTCTTTGACGAACCGACTTCGGCTTTGGATCCGGAAATGGTCGGGGAGGTGCTTCAGGTAATGAAGGATCTTGCACACCGGGGCATGACCATGGTCATCGTCACCCATGAGATGGGGTTTGCAAGAGAGGTTGCTGACCGTGTTCTCTTTATGGATGAAGGCCTGATTGTTGAACAGGGTACTCCGGAGGAGATCTTCGGAAACCCGCAAAACGAAAGAACGAAAAATTTCCTGAGCAAAGTGCTCTAAATAAAGAGATGAAAAACGCTGTGCGAGTAGAATTCTTGCACAGCGTTTTTCATCTGGCGGAAAGAATAATGAAAACAACCTTCAGAGTGGCCAGTCCCTTGCAAATCTGTTTCCTTGCCCCACAAGGGAAGTTGACAGGTACATAACCATACTGATAAAATAATTCGAATGAAAGGAAATCTTATGGAATTCCTTCATTGGTCAAAGAAAAAATGGAGTATTACTATGAATTATCTCTATGTGGCAGCTTTTGGAGCATTGGGAGCTGCAGCACGGTACTTGATTGGCATCGCAACAGTCAATGTCGTCGGTTCGGCGGTGTTTCCCTATGGCACCCTTGCGGTGAATCTCTTAGGCAGTTTTCTACTGGCATTTACCGGTACGTATCTGCTTACCCGTCCTTATTTATCTGATGAACTTGTAAGGTGCTTCGGGACAGGTTTTATCGGTGCATTTACAACCTTTTCCACCTTTAGTGTTGAGACAGTTCAGCTGTTGATGGTGAAGGAGTATTTTGCTGCTGGAAGCTACGTTTTGCTCAGCATGATCGGTGGAATTTCTGCAGCGGCACTGGGCCTTTTCGTCGGAAATAAGCTGAGTGGACGGAATGTCGATGGCCAGTCTGGCAGCCAAGGCTGGTCTGACAGGTCAGGTCAATTTGGCAATCAAGGCAGGTTCAATGAATCAGACCAGGCTGGCAAGCAAGGTCGGTTTGACGAATCAGGTCAGTCCGATAAGCAAGGCTGGTCCGACGTCTCAAACCATTCTGGCGGTCAGAACGGAGGGAAGCAGAATGACGAATGAACTTGTTATGGTTTTGATCGGGGGCTCCCTCGGAGCAGTGGGGCGGTTTGCCCTCACCGGCTGGATCAATGAGCGGACAAGCAGGTCTTTTCCAATTGCAACCTTTCTGATTAATTTGTCGGGTTCCTTTTTGCTGGGAGTGCTGCTGTCGTTCCAAACAGAACATCTGACTTATCTCCTTCTGGGCACGGGATTCCTTGGCGGATTCACGACATTTTCCACCTTTCAGATGGAAAGCGTGGCTTTGATCAGGTTGAAGCAACGGAAAACGATGCTGTGCTATTTTGGTCTGACCTTCTGCTCCTGCATTTTGCTCGCCTTTTTCGGGATCTGGCTCGGGTCGTTGATTCAATAGGGTACGATTGATAAAAAACAAAGTGCGTTTTGAATCCGGAGTTCTCCCTATTTTCAGTAGGATATGGATTCTTCCTATTTTGTTTTTTTCGTTCTGGATGTATAATAAATGAAAGGACCGCCGCAGATTGCTGCGGATGGGAATCAAAGCAAGGAGAGTTACATAAGAGGAGGACAACGATGAAAGTAAAATTTTTAGGAGCAGCAATGTCTGTTACCGGTACCTGCCATCTTATTACGACAGATCAGTATAAAATACTGCTTGACTGCGGACAATTTCAAGGAAGCAAAGCGCTTGAAGAATTAAATGCAAAAGACTTTGGCTTTCACCCATCAGAAATTGATTTCATGATATTAAGCCACTCTCATATCGACCACAGCGGAAGAATACCGCTCCTCACAAAAAGAGGATATACCGGAAAAATATACTGTACCGATGCCACTGCTGACCTGGTGGAGATTATGCTGAAAGACAGCGGGTATATTCATGAAAAGGAAGCGGAATGGACCAATCGAAAGGCGGAACGTTCCGGAAAGCCTTTTGTTGAACCCTTATATACCTTTCAGGATGCGGCAGATGCAGCGAAGAATCTGGAGCCGGTTCTGTACGGACAACTCTATGAAATTAATCCGGATGTGCAGGTGCGTTTCAGTGATGCAGGGCACATCCTTGGCTCCTCCATTGTGGAACTTTGGATCAGAGAAGGGGATCATGTGACAAAGCTTGTTTTCTCCGGTGATCTGGGTGTGAAAAACAGGCCGATTCTCAGAGATCCTGAGACAATTGAAGAAGCTGATTATCTGATTATGGAGGCAACCTACGGGGATCGTATCCATGAATCCAGCGGGGAAAGTCTGGAGAAGTTTTTTGATATTATCCTGAATACAACAAGGCGCGGCGGAAGTGTTATCATTCCGTCCTTTGCGGTGGGAAGAACACAGGAACTGATTTATCAGCTGAATATGTTCTATGAAGAGCATCATGAACTGAAAAAAGAACTGGATCAGATCATGGTCTACGTGGATAGCCCGCTTGCAACCAGTGCGACGGAGATTTTCCGCAGAAATGCTCAGGTTTTCGATGATGAAACCAGAGAATACATATTAAAGGGAGATAACCCTCTTGATTTCAAGAATCTGATATTCACACGAACAAGCGATGAATCGCGTCAGTTGAATTTCAATCCTGCTCCAAAGATCATCATATCTGCCAGCGGCATGTGCGATGCAGGCCGGATCAAACATCACCTGAAACATAATTTATGGAACCCCAAAAACAGTATTGTCTTTGTAGGCTATCAGGCGGAAGGAACCCTGGGCAGGTCCATCGTCAATGGGGATAAAGATGTCTCAATCTTTGGAGAGAAGATCCATATTAATGCGGAGATTCACAACCTGGAGGGCTTTTCGGGTCACGCAGACAGAGACGGTCTGCTGGAATGGCTCTCAGGGTTTGTAAAACCGCCGAAACGGGTCTTTTTGGTTCATGGTGAAGAAAAGTCCAAGAAGAACTTCGCTTACACGGTAAAACAAACGCTAGGGTTTGACTGCACTGTCATCGAAGACGTTTCTGAGTATGACCTGGAAACAGATGCGGTTCTGAGCGTGGAAGATACCCGGAATCTCATCGCAACGGAAGAACAGCTGAACAAGGTAAAAAACCAGCTGTCCAAATTACGGGATGAACTGGAAACCATATTATACAACACCCACCTTTCGGTGGACGAAAATACAACCCAGGAACGAATCAATGAAATATCCAACAGCCTGATCGAGCTGGAAAAAAATTCGATCAAGCTTGGATCAACAATTGCGACGAAAGAGGCATAAAGACAATGGCAGAGATTATCGTTATCGGAATCGCTGGAGGAACCGGTTCCGGAAAAACCACCATGATCAAACGAATTAAAAAAGAGTTCAATAATGAAATAACCATATTGAGCCATGATTTCTATTATAAGAAGTGCAGCCATCTGCCCTTCGAGCAGAGGGAGAAACTGAATTATGATCATCCAGACGCTTTTGAAACGGACCTCATGGTGGAACATCTCAAAGAATTAAAGGAGGGGCATTCTGTTGAGCGCCCTGTATACGACTTTGTTATTCATGATCGCCGGGACGAAACCGTTCTGGTAGAACCTGCTAAGGTAATCATTGTCGAGGGAATTCTTATCTTCGAGCACAAAGAGCTTCTGGATCTGCTGGATATTAAAGTCTTTATTGATACCGACGCTGATGTCAGGATCATCAGAAGAATTATGCGTGATGTGAGGGAGCGGGGAAGAAGCCTGGATTCTGTTATCAATCAGTATCTGACAACTGTAAAACTCATGCATGAGGAATTCGTTGAGCCGAGCAAAAAGAAAGCCGATATCATCATTCCGGAAGGCGGATATAATATCGTAGCATTGCAAATGCTGAATGATCGGATCAAAGCGCTGCTGCGGATGTAAAATTCAGGCTACTCCAGTATTAAAAATAAGAAAAATGTCTCAATTTTGTTTTGCATACGAAATTTTTTTGGTATAATTCTATTTGAGAGTAATTTCTTTGTGAATTAAGGGGGAGAAGATGTCTTTACTGAAAGAAATCGCGCCAAGTGTACAGCAGGTAGCAGAGGCAATTGCCATTGCTGTTGGAGTTGAAGTCGAAATTGTAGACAATCAGCTGACGATCGTGGGAGGGACATCAGTCTATGCACAGAGAATCGGAGAAAAAGAAGAAGCGGGTGAAATTGACGGAAATTATCTGTATGCCAGAGTTCTAAGAACCGGCATGACGATGAATATTGCAGATGCCCAGAGCGATAAAAATTACGGAACTTCCGTAGATGCTTTTGGAAGTTATGAACTTGCTGAAATCTGTACGCCCATTAAGGTGAGCAATCAGATTATCGGTATCATTGGGCTGGTAGCGCTAAACGAAGAGCAGCGTGGGATCCTGCTGGACAAGAATAGAAGCATGGTCTCCTTTGTGGAAAAAATGGCGGATCTTCTTGGGGCCAAAGCCATGCAGAAGAAGGCGCTGAATCATGTGGAACTCAGTATGAGCGAGATGGCTACGGTTTTGGAAACCACCCACGAGGGGATTTTTGCAATCGACAACAGAGGCTATATCAGGCATTGCAACAGCATGGCAGAAGAGCTCTTCAAGACAACAAAAAACGACATTATCGGAAGCCATATCAGCAAATTCATGCGCGGAACACCTGCACTTGAGGTTTTGAGATCGGGCACCGGATACACGGAGAACGAGGAAGTTTATAACAGCGAACGGGGAAGTTTTCATTTTATCGTTACGGCAAAACCGTACTTTTCCGACCGGAACGTTGCTGGTGTGGTTGTTTCTTTCCGAGATATCGAAGAAGCCCAAAAACTAGTGTACAACATAAATACAAGGGCACTGAAATACACCTTTGACGATATTATGGGTGAGAGCGAAGCCATTCGGCGGGCAAAGAATCAGGCACTTCTGACAGCAAGAGGGAATTCTACCGTTCTGATTACAGGGGAAAGCGGCACCGGAAAAGAGATGTTTGCAAAGGCGATCCACTACTCCAGTTCCAGAGCCAAAGGCCCTTTTATTACAGTCAACTGTGGTGCCATTCCGGAAAATCTTCTGGAAAGTGAACTGTTTGGTTATGAAAAGGGAGCCTTTACAGGAGCCAATGAAAAGGGTAAGTTCGGAAAGTTTGAGCTGGCCAACGGAGGCACCATCTTTCTGGATGAAATCGGTGACATGCCCCTTCACCTCCAGGTGAAACTGCTTCATGTCCTTCAGAATATGCGGTTTGAAAGAGTGGGCGGGAATAAGGTCATCATCGTCGATGTCCGAGTCATTGCGGCGACCAACAAAGATTTGGAAGCGATGATCAAAGAAGGCACCTTCCGGGAAGACCTCTATTACCGCTTAAGTGTAATTCCTTTGACCATACCGCCTCTAAGGGGAAGAAGAACGGATATTAAACCTTTGATGTACCATTTCCTGAACAAGTATAATACCTTTATGAATAAAAAGATCATTGGCTTTACGGAAGAGGTAGAATATGTCTATGAATCCTATGATTGGCCCGGCAATGTCCGGGAACTGGAAAATGCCATTGAATACGGAACCAATATGGCTTTCGGTGATAAGATCGGGATCGATGCCATCCCGAGCCGGCTTCTGAAAAATGATGCCAATACCATTCACATTGAGGAGAGCGATCTGCCCCTCAGCGAGCAGGTCAAGTTCTATGAAAAAGAAATCATCACCAGGAAGCTGAAGAAATATTCGGGAAGCAGCAATGCCAAAGATCTTGTGGCAAAAGACCTGGGTTTAAGCCGGGCAACCTTGTATCGTAAGCTCTCTGAACTGGATATTAACTAAACCGATGAATCTTTGAATCGGCACAAAATTTCTCATTCGTGAGAAAAATTATTCATGCCGGAGGAACTGCTGGAATTTAAACGCCTCAGAGAGCAGAAAAGAACGTTGAATTTTCAACCATCATAAAAAAATCTGTTTTCTCAAAAAATGGAATGATTCGGCACGGATTTTGTATGCTGTTATATTGGAATCGGTTTTACGGGCTTTGTTTAGCCCAGCCGATATCAGGAGGACTGTTTCATGGAGTAGTAGTCCGCATCGATTCATTGGCTGAGTACGTGTGGCAAAAGCCGCACGTGCGTTAAGACGACGAAAATCAGGTTTCTTGATTTTCAAGCTTAAATTTTGTCGGCGGCATTGAGCGCCGGGCAGGATATGATAAAGGAGGATATTAAAATGTTAAGAGATGCATTACCTAAAGTCGTAACACCATTACCGGGTCCAAAGGCAAAGGAGATCATCGACAGGAGAGCAAAGGCTATGCCCAATGCGATCCGATGCGGATATCCATGTGTCATCGCACGTGGGGAAGGCGCAATGTTTGAAGACGTTGATGGAAATGTTTTCCTTGACTGGATCGGCGGAGTAGGAGTACTCAATATCGGTTACAGCAATCCTGAATTAATAGACGCAGTTAAAGTTCAGAGTGAGAAGTATTTTCATGCCATGATGAACATCACCACTCATGAGAGATACATAGAACTTGCAGAAAAGATGAACAGTATTGTTCCGGTAAAAGGCGATGATAAGAAGACCATGTTCGTAAACAGCGGCGCTGAAGCAGATGAAAATGCTGTTAAAATCGCTAAAGGCTTTACCGGAAGACCAAATGTCATTGTTTTTACAGGTGCGTTCCATGGACGAACTCTGATGACAATGACCATGACGGCGAAAAAGGCTTATGCAGTTGGAATGGGACCTTTCCCGGATGGCGTATACAGAGCTGAATTCCCTAATGTTTACAGAAGACCCGCTGGAATGTCTGAAGCAGAAGCTGTTAATTATTATATTGGCAAGCTGGAAGACCTGTTTGTAGAAGCAACTCCTGCGCAGCATGTTGCTGCAATCGTATTTGAACCGGTTCAGGGTGAGGGCGGTTTTGTCCCGGCTCCTATTGAATGGGTTAAAGCTGTCAGAGCAATCTGTGACAAACACGGAATTCTGATGATCACGGATGAGGTTCAGACAGGTTTTGCAAGATCCGGCAGAATGTTTGCATCTGAATATTATAAAGAAGCAGGATGTGCCCCTGATATCATGACCAGTGCAAAATCCATCGCCGGCGGACTGCCTCTCTCCGCTGTAACGGCCAGAACGGAGATTATGGATGCCGTTACTCCCGGAACCATCGGCGGAACTTACTGCGGAAATCCGGTAGCCTGCGCATCTGCTCTTAAGGTAATTGAAGTGATGGAAAAGGAAGACTATCCTGGAAAAGCACTGAAAATCGCTGAAAAGTGCATGGCGAAATTCAATGAGTGGAAAGAAAAGTTTGACGTCATCGGCGATGTAAGAGGCGTTGGCGCAATGATGGGTGTGGAATTCGTCACGGATAAAGAATCCAAGAAACCAAATACAGATCTTGTAAACGCCATTGTGAACGAAGCGGTACAGCACGGTCTTCTTTTGGAAAGTGCCGGAACCTACGGCAATGTTATCCGGTTCCTTTGCCCGCTGTGTGTAACAGATGCGCAACTGGACGCAGGTCTTGAAATCTATGAAAATGCCATCAAAACTTGCATGAAATAAGGAATAACGTATTTCTTCCAACATCAGAGACTTGTTCAGTTTGTCTGTAATTTCTGTGCTGAAACGGGCAATAAGAAAAAAAGATTATACTAGATCATGATGTGGTTAAGAGATGGAAGTACCGTATATAGCATCGTCTCATATACGGTACTTTTTGCGTCTGAAGACTGGAATTTCAAGGCATCTTTTTCAGTTGAATTTTCAAATAAGATATGTTACTATATTTAAACAATAGCATCAATTGACAAGGTAAAACACCTGATGCTGTGACTTCATGATGATATAGCCCTGATGTTAGCATCGATTTGAAGCTTAATTTTCGGGCGGTGCTAGGGAAGTAAGGAAAGACAGATATGGAAATAGAAATGAAGTATGTCATAGGGGATAGGGAAATCGCCAAAAACCTTTGGGAAGATGAATATCTTTCAGGGATTGAGGAAAAAGACTCCAGAGAAAAGGTGTACATGAAGGCGGCTTATTTTGATACCGATGATTATATCCTTTCTAAAAATGACATCGCATTCCGCGTTCGCATGGAGGGCTCCCGCATTGTTGCTTCTTTAAAATGGAAAGGTGCAAGCGAGGACGGCTTGCACACCAGAGAAGAAATTAACGTACCTGTGAAGGACGAAGCCTGCTTCATCCTGCCCAATCCGGAAATCTTCAAGGAGAGCGATATTGGGCGCGACATGATCGCCCTGTTGAATGGAAAGCCTCTGCACAGCTTGCTGGAGACGAGATTCTTAAGGAGCAAACTGCGGGTTGATACGGGAAAGAGCATTTGCGAGGTTGCTATTGATGAAGGTGAGATCGTGACGGACTTTGGCAATTTGCCAATATGTGAGCTGGAGATTGAGTTGTTCAGTGGGGATCAGGAAGATATCCAAAAAATGGGTGAGCTGCTAGCAGAAAAGTATCAGCTCGTTCCTGAGGACAGAAGCAAATATGCAAGAGGCCTGACACTGCTTGAACGAAATGACTTTAAAGAATAATTCTTGAATTATTTAACAAAAATCGGTGGTATTGTTTTCAAATAAACAGATGTTTTTCTATTTGAAAACCGTTTAAAGATATTATATAATAGCTTCCGTAGGGTGTGCAGACTGTGCACGAGTAGCTTAGGAGCGGCCTCAGTGAGGCGGGTGCTCCTGAAAGGAAGGTAATATATGGTATCTTTATTTATTTCTGTGCTGCCGATCCTTGTGATATTAGCAATGCTTTTGATCTGGAAAAAGCCGGCAGACATAACAGGTGTAGCAGGGTGGATCGCTGTATCCATACTTGCATTTCTTTTTTTTGACACGAGTTTGGAAGTCATTGCCCGCTCCAGTGTCGCAGGACTTATTAAATCTTTTGCCGTCTCCCTGATCGTTGCCGCATCACTGCTGCAGATGGCTCTGATGCAGACATCAGGAGCGCTGAGACGGGTTATCGTATTTATCAAAACCATTGCCCTTGACAATCGGGCCATTCAGATCATTATGATCAATGTGGGTTTCGGCACGCTCATGGTATCGGTAGGGGCCACCCCCGTCTCTTTGCTGCCGCCGATTCTGCTTGCTCTCGGTTATACGACCTACAGTGCCATTGCACTGCCGGCAATCGGATATGATTCCCTTTGTACATATGCTCTTCTTGGAGCACCTATCGTCGTTTTAGTGGATGTTGTGAACGGTTTTCTTCTTGCAGGTGATCCTGCGGCAACACCCATCACCCTTGGAATGGCAGCGGAAATCTTCTGTCTGTTTGTTCCGGTTACTGCAGTGATGATTGGCTTCTGTATGCTTTGGATCGCCGATCGATGGAACGGTGTAAAGAAGGGGTTTCTTCCCTGTATCACCGCAGGCATTATCATTGCCATCGTCGCTTATCTGACCAGCAGAATGGACAATTTGGTTCCTCTGACCGGCGTGTTTTGCGGAGCAGCGGTGATTCTTGCAATGGTTGCGTATCTAAAGCTTACCGGAAAGAAAATCATCGACAGAAGCAGACTTACAAACGAAGAACTGGAGCTCGAAGCCTCCATGCCGCTTTGGAAAGCGGTGAGCCCCTGGGCGATTCTGATTGTGTTGATCCTTGCACTGAATCTTCCCAAGGATCTATTCGAATTCTTCTATTATGATTTCACAATGCCCATCAATGGGTTAACCGCCAATGGCACGCCCATCGCCACAAGGTTCCTGTGGAACGCTTATACCTGGATCTTTGTCAGCGTATTCCTGTCTATTCCAATTTTAAAGCCATCCACAGAACAATTGGGAAGCACATTTAAGCTCTGGGCAAAGCGCGCTCCAAGACCGGCCTTTGCTGCGGCTATCTTCTTCAGCATCGGAGAAGTGATGAACATGTCCGGTTTCAATATGACAACCCAGGCCTTCGATCACCCCAGTATGATCCAGATACTGGCTGATGCCTCGGCAAAAGCTTTCAATCAACTTTATGTTGTGGTTGTACCCTATATTGGTTTGCTGGGAGGTTTCATCACAGGAAGTGAAGCGTCCACCATCGGAATGTTTGGGAAATATGCTCTTGCCACAAGCAAGAACCTTGGCCTCAGCACCCCTGCCATGATTCTGATCATCGGAGGCCTTGCCTTCGGCGGAGGGCTCGCCAGTGTAATTTCACCGGCGAAACTGCAGAATGCCGCTGCATCCATCGATAAATTCGGAGAAGAAACAAAGGTCATTCCCATGGCTTTCGTGTTTTCCATCATTCTTGTGACAGTAACGGCACTTCTTGCAGCGCTATACTTGTTTACCGGTATCGTATCCTAACGATTTTATTCAATGCGGCGGCTTTTCTGTCTTTCAGCGCAAATAAGCCGCCGCAGTAATTTTTTTTGCAAAATTCAGCCAGAATCTGAAATCCAATTAATGCTTTACATTATCGAGGATTGACGGTATAATTATATGCGCACATTGTGCAATTTCAGACCAATGGGTATCCATTGGTCTTATCGGTGCTTATACTATTAGGAGGATTTAATAAATGATATCAACTTTTATCTCAAGAGAAAAGAACCAGGTCAAATTCACTATGGAATTCACAGCGGAAGAATTTGATAAAGCAGTGACCGACGCATACCAGGCAACAAAGGGAAAGTACGTTATTGATGGGTTCCGTAAGGGAAAAGCACCCAGAAAGCTCATCGAAACCCGTTATGGAGAAGACGTATTTTTTGAAGACGCAATTAATAATATGTTTTCAAAAGGATATCCGGAGGCGCTGGATGCTCTGGATCTGTACCCGGTTGACAGACCTTCAGCAGACTTTGACTCAATCGAAAAAGGTCAGGGATTTAAAGTGACCATTACCGTTACTGTCAAGCCTGAATTTGAAGTCAAAGATTACAAGGGAGTAAAGGTTGCTAAAGTTGAACACAATATAACTGAAGAAGATGTAGAAAAAGAACTTGAGACACTTCAGAAGAGAAATTCGAGACTGGTTCTTGTTGACCGTCCTGCTCAGGATGGGGACACAGTACTGATTGACTATGCCGGTTTCGTTGGTGAAGAGCAATTTGAAGGCGGAACAGCGGAAAGACAGCCTCTTTCACTTGGAAGCGGTACCTTCATTCCCGGTTTTGAAGAGCAGCTTGTAGGTGCTGTTGCAGGTGAAGAAAGAGATGTCAAAGTAACGTTCCCGGAAGAGTACCATTCAGCGGATCTTGCTGGCAAGGAAGCAATTTTTAAGTGCAAAGTCCACGAGATTAAGGAAATGGAAAAACCCGAACTGAATGACGAATTCGCAAAAGATGTAAGCGAATTTGACACATTGGAAGAACTGAAGAACGATTCCAGAGAGAAACTGGAAAAGGCTGCAGTATCCAAGGCAGAATATGAAACGAAAAACGCTGTGCTGGAGAAGGTTTACGAAGCGAATGAAATCGACATCCCGGAGGTCATGGTAGAAGAGCAGATTGACGAGATGATGAGAGAATTCGACCAGCAGTTAAGATATCAGGGCCTGGACCTGGAAAAATACTTCGAATACCTCCAGAAGGATCCGAAGGAGTTCAGAGACGAGCTCAGAGCAGATGCTTTCAAGAAAGTAAAAACCAGACTTGTTGTAGAAGCAGTTGCAGAAGCTGAAAAGCTGGAAGCAAACGACGAAGAGGTAGAAACAGAACTGAAGGCGATGGCGGATCAGTATAAGATGGAAGTTGAAAAACTGAAGGAAATGCTGAATGCAGATAACTTTGCTCTGCTGGCAAAAGATATTAAAATGAGAAAAGCCGTTGATTTTATGTTTGAAAATGCTATAGTTGAGTAATATATAATTTAGGGAAACACTGATTTATCTCAGGCACACATCTTGTCAGTAAATTTTTCGCCTTGGCGGCGGCAAAAAGCCACGCAATAGCGGCTTGTGCTGGTGAAGAACAATCAGTGTATCCCGTCGAACTAAGCATTTCAGATTTTCATTCCCTTGCATCGGCCTGCGGAATTGAATCAAGATGATGCGGACTGAACGCAGGAGGCAGAAATGTTTCCGCGTGTAAAAAATTAAGGGGGGAAACTTAGATGACACTAGTTCCAATGGTAGTTGAACAGACGAATAGAGGAGAACGATCATATGACATCTATTCGAGACTGCTCAAGGATCGAATTATATTTTTGGGGGATGCTGTTGACGAACATACAGCAAGCCTTATCGTTGCTCAGCTATTGTTCCTGGAATCGGAGGACTCTGAGAAGGACATTAACTTTTATATCAATAGTCCGGGCGGTTCAGTAACGGCCGGCCTGGCAATTTACGATACGATGCAGTATATCAAGCCAGATGTGGCTACGATCTGCATGGGTATGGCGGCAAGCATGGGAGCCTTCCTTCTGTCTTCAGGAGCAAAGGGCAAACGGTTCGCTCTGCCGAATTCTGAGATCATGATTCATCAGCCTCTTGGCGGCGTCAGGGGTCAGGCCGAGGATATTAAGATCCATGCAGAGTGGATTTTGAAAACAAGAGATAAGCTGAATCAAATCCTAAGTGAGAATACCGGTCAGAACCTGGAACGTATTGCAAAAGATACCGATCGCGATAACTTTATGAGCGCTCAGGAAGCAGTAGAATACGGGATTATAGACAAGGTAATGAAATCCAGAGAGTAAGGGGGGGTGGCTTATGAGTAAATATGATGCTACAAAACAATTGAAATGCTCCTTTTGCGGGCATTGAGCTTTGCCAGGACATTATAAAAGAAGAGTTCGCAAGTTCCATCGATGATGTGGAACGCAGAGCAGAAAAGTTTACACTGCCCAAGCCAAAAGAGATTGCAAATATTCTGTCCGATTATGTTATTGATCAGAATGATGCGAAGAAAGCTCTGGCGGTGGCGGTATACAATCACTATAAAAGAGTAAACAGCTTAAACAAGCTGGACAATGACGGAATTGAGATCCAAAAGAGCAACATTGTCATGATCGGGCCCACAGGCTCAGGGAAAACGCTTCTGGCGCAGACCCTTGCAAAGATCCTCGACGTACCGTTTGCCATCGCAGATGCCACCGCTTTGACGGAGGCAGGTTACGTTGGAGAGGACGTTGAGAACATCCTCCTGAAGTTGATCCAAGCAGCGGATTACGACATTGAAAAGGCTCAAAGGGGAATCATCTATGTGGATGAAATTGATAAGATCGCAAGAAAATCTGAAAATCCATCCATAACGAGAGACGTAAGCGGGGAAGGCGTGCAGCAGGCACTTCTTAAGATTCTGGAAGGAACCGTTGCCAGTGTTCCGCCTCAGGGAGGCAGAAAACACCCCCATCAGGATTTTATCCAATTTGATACCACAAATGTGCTCTTCATTTGCGGAGGTGCATTCGACGGTTTGGATAAAATTATACAGAGAAGAATTGGTGAAAAAACCATCGGTTTTAATGCCGACATCAAAGCAACCAAGGTTGAGGCTTCTGAGATTCTGAAAAAGGTGCAGCCAGAAGATCTGCTGAAGTATGGTCTGATTCCCGAATTCATAGGCAGGCTACCTGTCATGGTTACACTGGATGAACTGACCAAGGAAGCTTTGGTTCGCATCATCAAGGAACCGAAAAATGCGATCCTGAAGCAGTACAAAAAACTGTTCCAGATGGATGGTGTTGAACTTGAAATAGAGGACGATGCCATAACCCGGGTAGCAGAAAAAGCAATTGAAAGAAAAACCGGTGCAAGAGGACTCAGAAGCATACTGGAGCACGTTATGACGGATATTATGTTCGAGCTTCCATCCAGGGAAGACATAACGAAGTGCATTATAACCAAGGGAACCATTGATTATAACACAGGGCCGGCTTTAGTACTTGTTGAGTCGAAACGAAACAAGAAGAGTGAGGAATCTGCATCATAAGTCAGGCGGCGTTAGAGCCGCCTTCTCTTTATAACAATATCGTCTGTTATTACTCGAAAACAATCAAGAGGGTTATATGGGGATCAGAAGATACAGGAGGGTAATATGGCTGAAGAAAAAATAAAGAAGACAAGAAAGAAAAAAACGGAAGAACAGGAATCAGCAGACCAGAAGGAAGAAGAGAGTCTTAGCAGCATTGCGGTTGAATCGGATGATGAGATTGAAAATCAAGAGGATGAGGATGACGTAAAGGATAACTCCGTCAAAACCATGCCAATGATCCCGCTGAGAGGGCTGTCGATCTTTCCGTATATGGTTCTTCATTTTGATATCGGCAGAGAAAAATCCATCAGCGCGCTGGAAAAAGCTATGATGATGAATCAGCTTGTATTTTTGTCTGCACAGAAGGATGCGGAAACGGACCTTCCGACGCACGAAGATTTTTATAAGATCGGTACCATCGCGAAAATCAAGCAGATGCTGAAACTGCCGGGCGATGCGATCAGAGTTCTGGTAGAAGGAATCAGCAGAGGAGAGATCAAAGAAGTACTCTTTGAAGTCCCTTATTTTAAATGCGCTGTGAAGAAAATCGAAGAGAGGGAGTTTGATGAGCTGCCCTCAAGAGTAGTTGCACTGATGCGTTCTGCTCTGGGAAATTTTGAAACCTATCTGGATCTGAACCCGAAGGTTTCTCAGGATATTTTCCCGTCAGTAGCTTCCGTGGACCAGCCGGGCAGGCTTGCTGACGTCATAACGTCACATCTTGAAATCAAGACGGAAGAAAAGCAGAGAATCCTGGAGGCTTTCGATCCGGAAGACCGCCTGGAAATCCTCAATGAGATATTGAATAAGGAAATCGAAATCCTGACCATTGAGCAGGATATCAATATAAAAGTGAGAAGCCAGATCAATAAGACCCAGCGGGAATATTATCTGAAGGAGCAGATGCGTGCGATTCAGGAAGAACTGGGTTATGATGAGGCCATTGAAGACGAAATCGGTACATGGATGGAACAGCTGAAGAAGCTGAAGCTTTCTCCAAAGGTAAATGAAAAAGTCGAAAAAGAAATTAAGAGACTATCTAAAATTCAACCTTCTTCCGCAGAGGGCGGCGTTATCAGAACCTATATCGAATGGATACTTGCTCTGCCATGGAACAAGGCTTCAAAAGGGAGCATTGACATCAAGCTTGCGGAAAAAACCCTCAACGAAGATCATTATGGACTTGAGAAGGTAAAGGATAGAATCCTTGAATATCTTGCTGTCATGAAGCTTTCCAAGAGTATGAAGGGACCCATCCTTTGTTTGGTAGGGCCTCCGGGAGTCGGTAAAACCTCCGTTGCCAGATCCATTGCGAGAGCGGTAAACAGAGAATTTGTAAGAATGTCTCTGGGCGGCGTCAGAGACGAAGCGGAAATCAGAGGACACAGAAGAACGTATATCGGAGCGATCCCCGGCAGAGTGATGTCTGCCATCAAAGAGGCGGGCACCAATAACCCCGTATTCCTGTTTGACGAGGTGGATAAGATCGGTGCTGATTTCAGAGGCGATCCGGCATCAGCTCTGCTTGAGGTACTGGACCCAGAGCAGAATAAAGAGTTTGCAGATCACTACCTGGAAGTTCCTTTTGACCTTTCCAAGGTGATGTTTATTACCACAGCCAATACCACGGAAACCATTCCGAGACCTTTACTGGACAGAATGGAGGTCATCCATGTTCCCGGCTATACGGAAGAAGAAAAAGTAAAGATTGCTGAAAAGTATCTTGTTCCTAAGAAAACTAAGGAACATGGCTTGAAAGATGAGAATATTACCATTTCGGAGAGCACCATCCGCAGCATTATTAATCATTACACCAGAGAGTCCGGTGTAAGAAATCTGGAGCGTGAGGTTGCAAACCTCTGCAGAAAAGTTGCCAGAAAAATCGTGGAGGAAGATGCCACAAGACTCAGGATTACGGCAGGAAACATTGAGTCCTATCTGGGAAAAAAGAGATATCGATATGACATCATAGAAGGAGAGAACGAGATCGGCGTAACCACAGGCCTTGCGTGGACCATCGTAGGCGGTGATACCCTGTTTATCGAAACTACGCTGATACCCGGCAACGGTAAGCTCGTACTCACGGGTCAGCTGGGAGATGTGATGCAGGAGTCCGCTAAGGCAGGCGTCAGCTATATTCGTTCCATTGGCAAAGAGCTTGGAATCAATGAGGATTTCTACAAGGAAAATGATCTTCATATTCATATTCCGGAAGGAGCAAC
>JARBUO010000195.1 GCA_029239605.1 Bacillota bacterium
TTCCCAGTTCATTCAGTCCGTCTGCTGCAGCTTGCTCGGAAGCATTTGCGCCATCCACAAGCCCGCGCAGATATCCTTCTTCATATCCTTTCTTCTCAGCCTCAGCCATGATTTCACGACTGTTTTTCATTGCGTTTTCCATGATGGAATCCGCCTTTCTCTGGGCTTCGCTTTCAATATGCTGGGACTTTTTAATCGCCTGGTTCAGGATGTTTTCCTGTCTCTCTATCATCCCCATGTCACCGGGAGGAGGATCAATAAATCCAGACGAGTTAACTGGCGTCTTCGCTTCGTTTGCAGCGCCATTGGCTGCCGGCAGCGGAACAGTGCGATCTGCCGGATAATCATTGCTATTTGGTATGTAGGTCAGCAATTTTGCTTTAACGATACTAGACAATGATATCATCCTTTCCACCCTTGGCTATGACGATTTCGCCTTCTTCTTCCAGTCTTCGTATAATTGCAACGATTTTTTGCTGTGCTTCTTCGACGTCTCTTACCCTTACGTTGTGGAGATAATCCATTTCACTTCGAACGGTCTCTCCCATACGCTGTGACATATTTTCAAAGATGACATTTGCCACATCCTTGTTAGCACCCTTAAGCGCAACGGACATTTCTTTTGTATCCACCTCTCTGAGGAATCTTTGAATGGCAAGAGGGTCGAGTATAATGATGTCTTCGAATACGAACATCCGCTTCCTGATCTCTTCGGAAAGTTTGGGATCGTTTCTGCTGAGTTCGTCGAAGATGAACTTTTCTGTTCCGCGGTCGATATTGTTCATAATCTCCGCTATGTAATTGATACCGCCAACTTCCAGCAGGTCCACCGAGATGACAGACTCGAATTTTCTTTCGAGGATTGCTTCCACCTGTTTGATGACCTCTGGCGACGTCCTGTCCATCCTTGCAATCCGCTCCACCACATCAACGCGAATATTCTTCGGAAGTTCTGCGATGATCGAAGATGCCTGATCTGCTCTTGCATAGGAGAGAATCAAGGCGATAGTTTGCGGATGCTCATTGACGATCATGTTCATCAAATTTTTATAGTCGGCTTTTCGAATAAATTCAAATGCTTTTGTACGCAGCGTTTTGGTTACTCTTTCCAGAAGCACCGTGCCCTGCTGAATGCCAAACGCTTTCTCCAGAACATTCCGCGCATAGGCAAGACCGCCCTCCAGATAGACCTTCTGTGCCACGCACAGACCATAGAACTCGTCCATGGCCTGATCGGAGAACTCAGGTCTTACACTTTCCTGGCGGGTGATCTCATAGGTCAGCTTTTCAATCTCTTCTTCCTGAAGATGCTTGTAAATACTTGACGCAATATCAGCCCCCAGCGCGATTATGACCTGGGCTGCTTTTTGCTTTGATGTCAAAGAATCAGACATACCTATCATTGCTTTCACCCTCTGCTACGTTAACTTATTGATTCAAGTTAATCTTTGTTACATCCCTTGTAATTCTGTTATATCCAATGTATGACTTCATAATGATCAAACCGATTGAACCCAGAGCTATTCTTCGCTGCGCAACCAGGAACGGATCATCTGTGCGGCAATCTCAGGATTGTTCTTCGCAAATTCTTTGATCTCTGTCATTTTTACATCCTGTATCGGCATAATCGGCTTAACTTCACCATGTTCTACAGCTCCAAACAACGAATTCAGAGCTTCCCCATCATCTTGTTCTTCTGCTGATGCCATAGCCATTGCCTCCTCCGCTGCGTTCTTTCTTCGTCTGCTTAAGATCAGGAACGCGATCAATGCTGCCAAAACAAGGACTCCGGCTGCGATCCCTCCGAACAGAAGCGCTTTGTTCATTCCGCCTTCTGCATCCGGTAATCCCGGTGATGTTTCATCGGAATAGAATTGGAAGTTCTGCACAGATACGCTTTCCGGGGCAACGCCTGCTGCATATGCGACAAGCTGTGTAATACTTTCCCGCTCTCCCGGGTCGAATGATGCCTTATCTATGGCGATGCCTACAGAAATGCTCTCAATACTTGCTCCTGATTTTTGGCTCTGTGATTTCGTCTGACTAACCTGATATTTAATATTTTCACTGGTGCTTGTTGACGAACTTTCACCGGTGGAGCCGCCTGCCGGATACGTTGGGACTTCCGAATTGGAGCTTGTGCCTGCGACACCGCCGTTTCCCTGGGCTGAAGTTGACGATTCATCACTTCTTGTCTCTTCGCTGATCACACCGGAGTTGTTTCCGTCCGGGGAGGGAAGGTACGTCGTGGATTCAGTAACCAAAGCATCCGTGTCTACAGTCGCTGTTACAGAAACCTTGAATTGCTCACTTCTGTACGGCCCAAGAAGAACGGCTGTTATTTTCTTTTTAATATCATTTTCAATCTCTCGTGTAATATTAATCTTTGAAAGGTCAGGATTGTTCCCGGTTGTGCTTCCGACGAGATCATTACCTAAGCTGTCCGTTAAAGCAATGTTCTCCGGAGTCAGGCCGTTTACTGATTTCGCCACCAGATTCCGAATTCCAAGAATTTGACTTTCCTTCAGCGTACCACCGTCTTTCATATGTATTACAACAGACGCTGACGGTTTTTCCTTCTCCTGGAGATAGAACACTTCATCCTCTGGTATCGTAATCGTAACGACTGCATCTTTTACGCCTTCGAGGGTTCGAATACTTGCTGCGATTCTTTCCTGAAGCTGAAGATTCATATACAGCTTTCTTTCGTAATCCGTAGTAAGCATTCCGCTGTTTTGCTCGATGAGGTAATAGCTCAGCCCGCTTTTGGGATAGCCGGCAGTAGCCAGGTTCATACGAACCCGGGATTCATCCTCTTTCAGAACCATGATCGCACCGGTTCCGTCCACCTTAGCATCGACTTTCATCTCATTTAATTTGGACAAAATTTCGGAAGTTTCAGTTTCTGATAGTTGTTCAAATATAACGACATAGTCTTTCTGATTTAATAAGATACTAAAAGCCAGAGCGACTATTATTGCAACAATCACTCCGCCTATTATAATCCGCTTTACCAACACAGAGGTGTTGCCCCAAAATTGGCTTAAGGGTTCTAAGGCTTTCCTTATTTGTTCATTCATATTTTAATCTTCCATCTGTAAATTTCGACTATTGGTAATGTAAATAAGAACAAAAAATTCCGCTATTATAACACCCAAGCAAAAGAATTCCATCAGGAAAGTTCTCCAGCTTTTATACACTGCAACGAGGCGGGTGATATTCCTATTCTCGTTATAAGTTAATTCTCATAATTTCGGAATTTGCATCAAGAAACTTATTTCTAAGTTGGACCATAGTCTGCAGAGCGACGTCAGCTTTTGCAGCATTAATAATCATGGTATGCAAATCATCCATATTGCCTATGGAAAGATTGTAAGCATCCATCTTTGTTACTGCCTCTGTCTCCTCTACATTCTTAACGACATCCTGGAAAATCTCTTTAAAGCCGAGACCGGAGCTTTCTCCGGAGGCATTTATCGATTTGTCAGAACTGGAACTTAAAGAATTAATACCACTGGTATTAATGATAGAACTCATTGAATTAATAAACACATCTCTACCTCATTTATTACATTAAATATCTACACACAATAAAATCTACACTTTTTTACTGCTTTTACGAATAAAATCCACACACTTTTTACACACATCTGATCTGGCACATTTTACACATCTAACACATCTACACACATTTGATATATCTTCATATATATCTCATCACATCATTGCCACAGCCTGTTTTTTATCTGATTGCTCCAGGTTTACCACTTGAAATCAATTACCTTCCGATTTCAAGCGCCTTCAACGCCATTGCCTTTGTTGCATTAAAAGCTGTAACATTCGCCTCGTATGCCCTGCTCGCACCAAGCATATCAATCATTTCCTGAGCTCGATTCACATTCGGCAGCATTACGTAGCCTTCCTCGTTCGCATCGGGATGCCCCGGATCGTAAACCGGTACCAATGCCGATTGATCCTCAACAATTTCAGATATCTGAACGCCGCCGGTTTTCGCTGCAGCAGCTTTGTCAAAGGCACTGCGAAAACTGCTGTCCCCTGTCATACTGCTCAGGACGACCATTTTCCTTCGGTACGGCGTACCGTTTTCTGTTCTGGTCACTTCCGCGTTTGCTATGTTTTGAGAAATCACATCCATGCGCATCTTTTGCGCCGTCAGCCCGGAACCAGAAATATTAAGCGAGCTTAAAAAGTCCATCTGCATCTCTCCCCTTTCTACTTCCTGCCTTCACTGATCGCGTATCTCATTCTCGCATACATATCGGTCATGCTTCTGGTCAAATACTGATATTGTATTTGGGCTTTTGCCATCTCAATGTTCTCAAGTTCAAGGTTAACATTGTTTCCGTCAGTACGCTCGATCGTAGAATTGTCCGAAAAAACGCTTATCTTCGACTTTTTTATCGCTTCCAGGTTCTGGGATACGTTCTTTGTCTCGGCAATGCTCTTTCCAAGTTTCTGAATTTCCCTGTCCAAAGAATCCTCGAAGGAGACCTTTACCGACTTATACCCGGGAGTCTCATAATTTGCGATATTATTTGCAATTGCCCGCTGCTTCTGCCAAGTACCGTCTAAGGCCTTCTGCAAGATAACAGATACTGCTGAATCTCCGATCATTTGCCCACCCTTTCTTCGTTTTTTCTTTGAAGCATTCCCATCCATTCACAGGATTTTACGTCTGTCGATTTTTGGCATGCCTTGGCGTATAATATAGTATGCTTCGTACATGATTTTACTACAATTTGCACGTTTAGACAATTACTTTTTTATACCGCGGACAGGAAGATTCTAACATGATTTTTTTCAAGTTTAGGTCGAAATTTCTTGGCTATTTCGGGTTTTTCCCAAGGTACAAATCATTTTTTTATTGAATTTTTGTCGAAAAATGTTAGTTTTTGATTTTAAATCAATTTTCATAGTAAAATAATTCCATAAATTATTTTTTTTATGTAGTCCCGCGTTTTTTCAGAATTTTTATTAAGGTTTTTTTTTGAAATGCCGATA
>JARBUO010000196.1 GCA_029239605.1 Bacillota bacterium
GCCATGCTGCCGGACCTGAAGCTGATGGGCCTTAAAAATGGGATGCTGGTCTACTCCATGTGGCAGGCTTACAGAAATAAGCCTCATCAGGTGAAGCTGGAAACCTATCTGAAATCCAGAGGGTTCTCTGACCGGTATCTTCATACCAGTGGCCACGCCTTTAAAGACGATATCAAAAAAGTAATTAAGGGACTTTCCCCGAAGGAAATCGTCCCCATTCATACCTTTGAACCGGAAGTATTTTTTGAATTTTCCAAAGTGGTGACCATCCGTGAGGACGGCATTCCGTTTATTCTCTGACCCGCTGAGCCAAAGCCATAGATTGCCTTTTTCTCTGATCAACCAGCGCTGAACTGATTAAAACAGCCCTTTGACAGCCATCAGAATCAGGTTGTTGTCATATAAATAGCCGCCAAGTATAGAACTGTCCAGTCCGTCAGAGAGGAACGTACTCCCCCATAACCCTGATATGGGAACCATCAGCGCCAACAGTATGTAAACCAGAATGAGCCCCTTTAGTGCACCGGCAAAGATTCCGAAAAAGCCATCGATGCCGCCGATGATGCCTCTGTTTTTCTCCTTGGAAAAGAGCATGGTGAGAATGAAAAACACCAGCTTGATCGCCAGGGCGATCACCAGAAACCCGATGATATTAAAAATCAGGTCCGATAAGCTGTCTGATACAGACTGTGCAATGGCGTTTGCGGCAGAATCAACCGCTTTGTTAAGAATGTCACGGATGATATCTGGAATTCCCGTCATGGCAGCATCCGCTGCAGAACCGGTATTTTCCGCGATTCTTTCTGCGATTTTCTCGTGGACAGAACCGTATAAACCCGTTTCTTCCTTTAAAAACCGAATGACATGGGGATACCAGACAAAGCCTAAAATCACAGATAGAAGCCAGCCCGCCGTATGGATAAAGGTTTGGAAAAACCCTTTTCGATACCCCTGAATAACTGCTGTTAGAAAAATGGCTGCGATGATAACATCGACCCACATATGCGTCCCCCCTTTCTATTTTCCTGCATATTACAAATCCCAATCGCATATATCTATATTACCAATTTATGAGGGCAATTTCAACTGATGCCTATGACATGATAGAAATGAGGATCAAACAGGAGGAGGAGAAGGAAACGGATGAATTACGTTAAGTATAACCGCTCTTTCGTCATGATGGAGGAACAGAACAATCAGTTTGCAGCAAGAGAATCCGCTCCCATCAAGGGTTACCTGAAGGTTGAGACAGGAAATAATAAAGGCGCACTTCGCTGCACTGTACAGAACCTCAAGTATTATGAAAAGGGCGACTACATATACAAACTGATCCTGTTCGGAAAAAGAGGCGAGAGGACGATACACACCATCGTAGGAAATCTGGTGGTAAACCGCCAGGGCAACGGGGAATCCTACTTCCGGTTTCTGCCGGGAGACATGGACGGCAAGGGAAATGCTTACCATAGTTTCTCTACTGCCATCGTAGCAGCTGCCTCAACAAAGGACGAAAAAGAGCCGCTTCACCCGGTGCTAAAGGGGGTCACCCTCAGCGAGGGGGAGTCCTTTCAATCCGAACTTTTTCAGATAAGTGATGATGAAGATGAAGAAGAAGATACGGAGTTTGAAAAAATTATGAATCGAATCGATCAGATCGTGGAAGAAGTAGAAGAAGCAATGCATGGTGACGAAAAACCGATGCAGGCTGAAGAAGCAACCTCCGATGATCTGCTCCGCAGTGCCGCTGCCGCCCCTTCCAGGGATGAAGCAATCACAAAAAAAACATACAACAGTTTTTACAACGAGTATATCTTAAACGCATGTGCACATACCTGCAGAGTTGCAGAATTTTATGAAGATGTATTCCCCTTTGATAAGGATAAGACAGGAGCAAGATGGAAGAAAATCGACAATACAACCAATCTGCCGATGGTATCTCCGGGGGCGCACTACTTCGCCACTCAGTACCGACACTATCTTTTCGGAGCTAAGGCTGATGAAAACGGAGTTGCGTCAAGATTTTTTTTCGGAATTCCCGGACGATTTTTATCTGAAGAACAACCGGACGGCGGAAAATCGGGTTTTACCTACTGGCAGCCCATTCGCGGAGCAGATCCTGTTTTCGAGCAGGACAGGAATACAGAAAATGGAGACCGAAGTACTTATGGATACTGGATTGTATCCATTGACGGCGCTACCGGGAGTATTGAAGAGGTATAACCTCGGTAGGGCCCGATCAATCCTGTCAAAGTCAGCGTTCAAAGCGGCTGTCGTCATTTGGAGGCTGTGTGCCCCAAATAAATCATCAAGTCCTCAATTCTAGTACTATTTTCTGTTCAAATGGAGCATAGTGAGTCAGAGTCCCTGAAGGGACGTTGCGAAAGGAAAATAGTATAAATGCTTCCATAGAGAAGGGAATCGGCAACCTGACCGGAGCCCTTCTTTCTATTTTTTGATTATTTAACTGTTTATAAGGAATTATTTGTTAAATCAGATTGTATAATTGTATTATTTTATACAATTTTTCAACAAACCTATTCCGTTACTGGGGGGTCATAAGGTATAATGTTTTGTACCTAATTTTTAATCTGGGGAGGAATATTATGAAAAAGAGTTTAAGCGTAGTCTTGATTATTTTACTGGCTATGGGGTTATTGGCAGGATGCGGAGGCGGAAAAACAGAAGATCCGTCCAATGCAGGATCCGATGCAGGAAAGGTATTCAACATCGCAACAGATACGACGTTTGCGCCGTTTGAATTCCAGAATGATAAGGGCGAGTATGTGGGAATCGATATCGAGATCCTGGCAGCTATTGCAGAAGATCAAGGCTTTGAGTACAAACTCAATCCATTGGGATTCAGCGCAGCAGTAGCAGCACTGGAATCCAATCAGACCGACGGTGTTATTGCCGGTATGAGCATTACGGAAGAAAGACAGCAGAAATATGATTTCTCTGAAGCTTACTATGATTCCGGAGTTGTTATGGCCATCAAGGCTGATAATGATGCCATCAAATCCTATGATGACCTGAAGGGTCTGCAGGTTGCTGTAAAGACCGGTACCGAAGGTGCTACTTTTGCAGAATCCATCAAGGACCAGTATGGATTTGAAGTTGTTTATTTTGACGAATCACCGCTGATGTATGAAACCGTTAAGACCGGAAATGCAGTAGCATGTTTTGAGGATTATCCGGTTATGGGTTACGGAATTACACAGGGCAATGGACTGAAGATGGTTACCGATATGGAAAAGGGTTCCTCTTATGGATTTGCAGTACTGAAGGGAAAGAACGCAGATCTTCTTGAAATGTTTAATGCAGGACTGAAAAACATCAGAGAAAACGGCACCTATCAGGCTATTTTAGACAAGTATATTGCTGCAGAATAAAGAGGAATTAAGATGGACTTAGGTAAAGTTTTCGGCGAGTTGAACCCGCTGCTTCTAATCGGGCTAAAAATGACCATTGCTGTGACGGTGCTTTCTTTGATATTAGCATTCGCCCTCGGCCTGGTTACCTGTTTTTTGACCCTGTCGCGGAAGCCGGTTCTTCGCTGGATATCGAAATTATACGTTGGCCTTATCAGAGGGACTCCGCTGCTGGTACAGGTGTTCTATATCTTTTTCGCCATTCCGCAGCTACTGCAGTTTCTGGGATTTGACGTTCGATTGACACCGTTCCTTGCGGGACTGATCACACTGACTTTGAACGCAGGGGCATATATGTCGGAAATTTTCCGCGGTGCCATTAATGCGGTCAATACAGGGCAGATGGAAGCGGCAAGAAGCCTTGGTCTGAATCACGGACAAGCCATGAAAAAGGTTATCCTGCCTCAGGCCCTGCGGATTTGTCTGCCATCTTTGGTCAATCAGTTCATCATCACCCTGAAGGATTCCTCGCTGATTTCAGTAATTGGCTTTGCCGATATCATGTATCAGGCGAAAATCTATCAGGGACGTACCATGCAGTCCTTTGCAACGTATACCTGGGTCGCTGTGTACTATCTTGTACTGATTGCCATACTTACTTATGTTGCCAAGCAGGTTGAAAGGAAGGTGAAGATATGACCGCTCAGATTGTCGTAAACAATCTTCACAAGTACTTTGGAAATCTGGAGGTACTCAAAGGAATCAGCCTTGAGATCGAGAAGGGACAGGTGGTCTGTGTCATCGGGCCCAGCGGATCGGGAAAATCAACGCTTCTGCGATGTATTAACCGTCTTGAGGAGCCTACTCGCGGTGAAATCGTCGTCGATGACATCACCATCACAGACCCGAAGGAAGACATCAACAAGGTGCGAAGACATATCGGAATGGTGTTTCAGCAGTTTAATCTGTTTCCCCACCTTTCCGTCAAAGAAAATATTATGATGGCACCGCTGGAGCTGAAGCTGAAGACCAAAAGGGAGGCCGAGCAGAAAGCGCTCGAGTTGCTGGAGCGTGTTGGACTTTTGGAGAAGGCTGACGCAATGCCGAGACAGTTGTCCGGCGGACAACAGCAGCGTGTAGCCATTGCAAGGGCTCTTGCTATGGAACCGGACATCATGCTCTTTGATGAACCAACCTCTGCGCTGGACCCCGAAATGGTCGGAGAAGTTCTGGCCGTTATGAAGGAACTGGCGGCCATGGGAATGACCATGGTTGTGGTGACCCACGAAATGGGATTTGCAAAGGATGTGGCTGACCGAGTCATATTTATGGACGAAGGAATCATTCAGGAGGAAGCCCCTCCGTCTGAAATCTTCACCAATCCAAAGAATCCCAGGACAAGAGGGTTTTTGGACAAGGTTCTTTCCGTATAACGAAAAAAATATAAAAACCAATTACAGGAAAACCCTGCGGATTTGATGCCGCAGGGTTTTTTGGCGTACAAAGTGAAATTCGATTTTCATTGAAAATTCCAATAAAGTATGGTAATATTGTAGGGCATATGAAATCGCAGGAAAGGAGCATAATAAATGAGTCCGGAAGAATTTATGCTGGAAGCATTTAAAGAAGCAGAAAAAGCTCTTTCCCTGGG
>JARBUO010000052.1 GCA_029239605.1 Bacillota bacterium
TAACCATATTCTTAAAACATTCAAGTATTAGTAAGCCTATTTATTAATAAACTTAAATACTCCAGTCATTTTATTTGTAGGTTCTTATGGGAAATATCTTTTAGTTTTATAGACACAACGGAGTTGAGGTCTGTTTTTGCGAATATAAAGGTTGAGGCTTAGAAACCAACCTTCTTTGATTTGCCGATTAAAAAATCGCCTAAACTCCGTTTAAACAGAAGCATATTACAGATTCTTAGTACTATTGCTGGTCAAAAGATGAATAGGGCTAGTAGAAAAAATACGACATATGAGATATAATTATGCATATCAAAAAATAGAGGGTGCTTGAATATGATAGAAAAAATCATTGACTCAACTAATTTATATCTCGAAACAATGCCCAAACAAGAACGGAAAAAATATGGCCAGTTCTTTACTAGCAAAGAAACAGCTCTTTTCATGGCAGGTCTATATAATGTCCCAGATAGTAAAGATTATCTTTCGATTTTAGATGCAGGGGCAGGTTCCGGAATGTTAGCTTGTGCTTTAATTGAAACACTTCAAGGAAAAGAGAATCTAAAAAAGATAGCGCTTACATGTTATGAGAACGATATAAATATTTTGGAATTGCTAAGAAGTAATTTAAATCAAATAAAAGAAAACTCAAAAATTGAGATTGAGTATAATATATTAACAGATAATTACATAACGAGCCAGCATTTTGATTTTAATGAAATGCAAGGTTGTAATATTACCGAAAAAAAATATGATATTGTAATTGGTAATCCCCCGTATATGAAGATTTCAAAAGATGCTCCAGAAGCAACCGCTATGCCGGAAGTGTGTTATGGCGCACCAAACCTCTATTTTCTTTTTGCATCAATGAGCTTGTTTAATTTAAAAGATGATGGGGAAATGGTTTATATTATACCGCGATCATGGACCTCTGGGGCGTATTTTAATCGATTTAGGCAGTATTTATTAACTAAGGGCAAGTTAGAACATATTCACTTGTTTGTTAGCAGAAAGAAAGTTTTCGATAAAGAAGACGTGTTACAGGAAACTATCATTATTAAAGTTATAAAAACATGTAATGAGCCTCAAACACTAACAATAACATCTTCACATTCAAATCATGATTTTCATGATTTGAAAACGCTTAAAATTCCCTACTCCATTGCAGTGTCGGGAGAGAATAAATACGTCTATTTAGTTACCGATGAAGATGAAGTTAATACACTTATGAAAATAAATAAGTGGAAAAATACTCTGCCTAGCTTAGGCATTAAAATGAAGACCGGGCTGACTGTAGACTTTCGTAATAGAGAAATACTGCGTGATGTAATGGAAGAAGGTGCAGTTCCTTTATTTTATTCACAACATATACGGGAAGGCACAGTTGAGTTTCCAATAAATAAAGAAAATGAATTTGTTGTTACAGAGCAAAGTGGGTTAATACAAAAGAATAAGAATTATCTTTTTGTAAAGAGATTCACGGCAAAAGAAGAGAAACGAAGATTACAATGCGGAATTTATCTTTCAAAGAGGTATCCGCAATACGAAAAGATAAGCACACAAAATAAGATTAATTTTGTCGATGGCCTGACGTCTGAATTATCAGAGTGTGAGGTTTATGGTTTATATGCTCTATTTAATTCAACGGTCTATGATACTTACTATCGTGTATTAAACGGATCAACTCAGGTAAATTCAACGGAAATTAATTCTATGCCAGTACCGAGCCGTGAAATCATTCGGCAATTAGGAAAAGCGTTAATAAAAAGTAATGATCTGTCAGAAGAAAACTGCGATAGAATATTGGAGGAATACTATGCCTAAGATTGATGAAGCAAGGAAATTATTAAAAGATTTAGGAATGCCAGCACAGCAACAATCAGACCTATGCTGCTATGTAATCTTAGCGATGTCAAATATAAAAACTGATGACAATTGGCATGATGCTACAAATGAATGGATAAGGATACATGATATTATTCAATTTACCAACGCATATTACGGGGTGGCTTATGCAGAAAACAGCAGAGAAACATTCCGAAAGCAAGCCTTACATCATTTTAGGACTGCTGCGTTAGTTGAAGATAATGGGAAGGCAACAAATAGCCCCAATTACAGATATCGGTTTACAGCGGAAGCTATAAATGTCATTAAGAATATTGGTGGTTTTAATGAGCGGAAATCATTGGAACGCTTTAAAGCTCATCACAAGAGTCTTATGGAGATATATGCATCGAAGAAAAAAATGACGAAAATGCCTGTGAAGATTAATAATCAGGATTTTACCTTTTCACCTGGAAAACACAATCAACTGCAAAAAGCAATTATTGAAGAATTTGCCCCAAGATTTGCTCCCAATTCCGAATGTTTATATGTGGGTGATACAACTGAAAAAGATTTGGTGAAAAATGTTGATAAACTTGAAGAACTGGGATTTGAAATTACTTTACACGATAAAATGCCGGATGTAGTTTTATATAGTGAAGACAAAAACTGGGTTTATTTTATTGAATCGGTGACATCTGTTGGCCCAATGGACGCTAAGCGAATAGTTGAAATCGCTGAGTTGACAAAGAATGTTACCGCTGGGAAAATATTTGTTACCGCTTTTCCTGATTTTAAAACTTTTAAATCATTTTCTGAATCATTGGCTTGGGAAACAGAAGTATGGATTTCTGATATGCCAGATCATATGATACACTTGAATGGGGATAAGTTTTTGGGACCTAGAATCAAATAACTTTCATAAATTCTCAATTTGGTAGATTCAAATTAATAGGGTTTTGTATATAGTAAACATAGATCGAAGGAGTGATATAATTGGCCACCGAACTTGAAACTATAATTATGCGATTTAGAGACCTTGTTACAGAGAACGACGAGACTATACAGAAGCACAGAGCAGTCATTCAAAATGAAGGATTTGTTTGGTGGGGGTGGTGGAAGAAAGGTAATGAAGTAACCCCTTTTTATGAATTTGACTTCATGAATAAAAAAGCAGAAAACACACCAATAAAATTCCTATTGTTAGATTCAGGACAAGAGAAGGTTTATTATGCTACTTGCTCAGGTATTGAATTTAAAAATAAAAAACAATCCTCTCCAGATACGACTAAAACGCCGGAATATTATAATACCCAAGAGTATTTTGCCTGGTTTAAGTTTACTCAGATTGAAGATTGCTCTATTGATGAAGTTACAAATTTTACATATGTCCAAGATGATTCACTATTTTTTAAAGATAGTCAAATTGACTATACTGAATTTCATGGGAAAAAGATTGCTGGAGTTAAGGAGTTAATACAGCAAAATAGAACTATTTGGTTTGTCAGGGCAGCTCGCCCTGAAGATCAAACGAATGAAATCCGATTAATTAATTCATATAGGGTTGAGCCAGCGGATTTTAGCTCGAGATTCTTTGAATGTTCAAGTAACACTTTGATATGGTTATCCGACCTACACTTACCGGATCAAGTCTTTGAAATCAAAAAAACAGCGACATCTTCTACTCTTATGGATCATATTTATTATTCATTAAATGGAGCCCAAGAGGATCCTAATATTGGTGGGCTAATTATCACCGGTGACATAACATCCTACGGTGATAAGAGTGGTTTTCAGATAGCATACGATTTAATTACTGATTTGAACCGTAAAATAAAAGTTCAACTTGTATCAGAAAACATTATATTTTGTCCAGGCAATCACGACTTTAAGAGAAAAGATGAACATCTAGGTAACAAAGAGCCTGTGGAAGTTTCAAAGGATCCCGATAGTACTGCGGATTTTAAACAGTTTTACTACAATATTCACCACCGAGAGCCAAACGAATATTTTGCTTGTGGTAAGAAAATACTGTTACCTTCTGGGAGGACAATTGAAATTGTTGCATTAAATAGTCTTATGCTACAGCAATATAAAGACTTTGAAGGGCATGGCTATTTATCACAAGAGCAGCTTACATTCGTTGAAAATGGAATGAAATGGAATCAAGATCAGAATAATATTTCAGTTCGCATTGTAATAATGCATCATCACTACTTGCCGACTTGCTACAAAGAAAATGTGGATATCAAGAAGCCAAGTAGCGTTGTTTATGATGCAGATAGATTAATGCAATGGCTAATAAAAAATAATGTTAAGATACTTTTGCATGGCCATAAACACCAATCCTTTATATCTCAAGTTTGTTATCCAAGTGATACAAAAACAAATATTAATACGAATGAGCTTAAAAAATTAAGTATTATTGGTATGGGTGGAACTGGAGCTAAAGATGTAGAAAATAAGTTTGCGACGATTACTTTTGAAAAAGATGAGATTATGCTTAAATTTTACAGAATTTATAAAGATACTATAACAAATGATTCTTGTGTTCAGTCTATTGTGATTCCATTATAAACATTTGAGAGGATAAAATGATTAAATTATTAATTTCTGATTTAGACGATACGCTGTACTCATGGATAGGCTTTTTTGTTCCAGCGTTCTATGATATGGTTGAAGAATTGTCTAATATAACTGAAATACCAGGAGAGGAACTACTCCAAGAATTTAAGGGCGTGCACCAAGCTGCCGGAAGTGCCGAATTTCCGTACGCAACTTTACAATTGCCTTCTATAAAAAATTTATACTGTGATTATAATAAAGAAAAGGTTCTTGAAATCCTCAACTCCGCGTTCCATAGATTTAATTCGACTAGAAAACAGAAACTCCAGCTATATCCATGTGTTAAAGAAGTTTTGGAATTCTTAAAGAACCATAATATTACTGTAGTAGGGTACACTGAGTCAGCTGAAGAAAATGGGTATTATCGTTTGCAGAAGTTGGGGATAGACCAATACTTTAGAGAAGTATTTGTATCCAACAGCAAGTATGAAAGACCCAATTGCTATCCATCTTCTTCAAAGACTAAAGTAGTTTATGGAAAAAAGCCAAATCCGCGACTTCTAAAACAAATCTGCAAAAATGAAAATATCTCGGAAAAAGAAGCAATCTACTTAGGTGACAGTCTGACTAAAGATATATATATGGCCAAGCAAGCCGGGATAACATCAGTATGGTGCAACTATCCTGTAGACAATAGTGAATTATATAAGAAATTGGTTGCAATTTCGCACTGGAAAGAGGAGGATTTTCTATATGAAGAGAAGTTGAAAAATGATTGGATAAAATCTGGCTATACTCCTGATTATTCAATACAATCATTTGATGAAATTATAAAAATTATTTCTACAATAAACGGAATAAATTTGTAGATTTGCTTTGTAAGAAGCAATAAGGTATAAAGTATTCAAAAGAAAATCGTAAAGGTACATGCTTCGAGGGATTACAGCATACGGTAGACCGTCTGAGCCAACATTTAAACTAAGTACTGAGAGGTGAGTAATATGCATGTTATTCTTGATACGAATATTATTGTCAGTGACTTTTATTTGAGGAGCCCAAATTTTAGATTGCTTTTCGAATACTCGGACCTATTACCTTATGATATTTTTTTACCCGAAGTTGTTTATGATGAAGTCCTAAATAAATATAGTGAATTTCTAAAAAAGTATGTTATTGAATATGAAAAATCCATTTCACAACTCAAACCCCTATTGATTGAAAAAAAGAAATTTCGAGGCATTGATATCAATAAACAGTATGAAAGCTACAAAAGGTTATTAGATGATAATATTGAAACCAAACGTATAAAACTAATACCTTATCCCAAAACCTCACATAAAAAGATTGTTGCAGATGAACTTGCACGCAATAAACCATTTAAGCAGAATGGATTGGGTTATAGAGATAAGCTGATCATTGATTCGATTTTTGAGAAATTTACAATCCCTGAGGAAAGTGTTGTTTTTATATCTAATAATAAAAATGATTTTGGAGAAGAACCTAATTTATTTGAGGATTTATTTAAAAATAGTAATGTTAAAAATACATTTAACTATAAAATTCTAAATACACTTGGGAGTTTTGTTACCCAATATATTCAGCCAATTAAGAGTATTAATCAAGAAATTGATGATATATTAAAGTTAAAAAAAGTTACAGGTGTTAATATTGAGCGTTGGTTGCTCTGCAACCTAAAAGATGTTATATATGACATAGGTCATGACATAATGTGTTTGGATGAGGGACACGGTACAATCCTGCTACATAGAATTGATTGCATTAATAGTATTTCTGTGTCTGAGGTCACTAAACTATCCAGGAATGAAATTTCGTGTAAAATAAGGATTGATGGCAGATTTGCAATGTATGTTAATGGTGATCAACATGACTTCTTGTTATCAGAATCTTGGAAGGATTTTTTCGATTATAGTTTATCAGAAGGTGACATTTCTATATCAACTTGGCCATTGGTAAATGTAAAATTAACATTTTCAATAGTTGTCGATATTAAGAAAAAAGAAGTAGCCTCTTATGACCCGATTTCGGTTGATAGTGACTATGGAGCTACTGAATATGCGTGGTAAAGTGAACTAATAACTACTATGACTCCATTTTGACTCCAATTTTTTTGCAGCCAAAATTTCCGGGTTAGAATATGTGAGTATAAACAGAATTTACAATGAAAAAACACCAAAAAACACTCATGACATATGGATATTCTTGATAACGGAAACCAAAATTCCGGAAAAATGGAAACCGTCATACTTCTGCATAGTTGCTGTAAACTTGATTGGCTTGGAATTGTCAAGGGCTTGCTGCGTCTGCAGTGCTTGCACCCTTGACTGTTCAAAGTTAATCAAGTAATCTACACCCTGCAGAATTAACACCATATAAAAAAGCGGTTTCCTCTGCCGGACACACGGTGTAATCTGATCCGGAATACTCATGACATACAATTTGGAATTGAGTGGGAATAGCAAAACAAACCCAGAAAGTCTTGAAATACAGGGCTTTCTGGGTTGTTGTTTTCTATACACTCATTACGACTATCTTATAACGTGGATTTGATATTGTCTTTGAATACACCGCAGACGTTCCAAAAAATTTAGAATCCGCAAACTTACCGATTCTTGTCCGTTCGGCGCTGTCCGTTAATTCTTTGGAAATAGGTGTATAGCCATAAGCCTTCATGACGAAGCGTACCATCCACCCGATATTACGCCGATTAGGTGCATTTGAGTCTTTTGCTTCGTGATTAAGAGGAAATAATTTGCAATTACCAAATTGCTCCTCCAAGTGCTTTACTACGCCTGTAAGCGCAGGTAATCCAACTTCCGACATAATAAGCATCTTATTAACTGATTCTGGGTCTGATAAGAAGTCCATTATGTCTACTGTGTCCTGATTTTGAGGAATTGAACTACTTGCGAAAAAATCTTTTGTTATTTGATTCATCTTACTACCTCCGAACTATGTAACGATATGTTCCATTGATTGTTTACATATTACTCCTATGATTAGTACTTTGTCAATAACTATGAAGCAAATTTCTACATAGATTTTGATGAGCTAAAAATCATCTATATAAAAATGTTTGTGAGAATAATGAAGATCATTTCATATAATGCCTTTTTGCGGCGTAATATCGGCTGCGTAAAGGCGTTTTTGATTTTTGACTTCCTCACCGTGAGGACCATTTAAACTTTTCTATGCTATTAATACAGCAAAGCCAATTTGTACTTAAATTACATTAGGCATACTGAAAAAGTATGCCTTGACAAGTGGCAACAAGCTATGTTACTATGCAACAAATAGTGATTAAAAATATATATTATAACACGATAGGCATACTGTGTCAACACTTTTTGCACCTTGAAAACTAAATAGACCAGTTATTAAAATTCCAAATAACTGTAGTGCAAGTTCCCCTCAACACACAATGAAAGGAGCGTTTTTTATGAATGTGAATAAAATAAAGCTAGAGAAATCAAGCGAAAAAAGAACCTATACCGTGGACGAAATTTGCAGTCTTTTAAACATTGGGAGAACGTCCGCTTACGCCCTGGTGCGTGAGGGACATTTTAAAGTAGTACGCATTGGTAATGCCATTCGCATAAGCCGTAAAAGCTTTGATGAATGGTTGGATCGACAGTCGTGCTAAATCAGAGCAATTGTTCATAGCATATCGTACTAGCAGAAAGACATATGATATATAAAAGGGCGGTGATTTTATGGCGAAGCAAGAAATGCAGGTGATCTGCAAGAGTGTTTTCAAAAGCGGCGAAAATACAATAAAAATTCAATTCACTCATAAGTGGATTGAATTGATAAATCGAATTGAAAGGAACGGGCAGATAATTCCCGTCAAGAGGTAATGAAAAGACGTTTCCCATATGATACAATGGGAAACGCCTTGTTCTATCTCTAAGGAGATCTGAACTATGAAAGTAGCTATTTATTGTCGCTTGTCCGATGAGGATAGGAACAAACGAGCTGAAATCGATGACAGCATCAGCATACAAAATCAAAAATCTATGCTGTTGCAATATGCTATGGCGCAGGGGTGGGAAGTCTATCACATTTACAGTGACGACGACTACACTGGAGCAGACAGGAAGCGGCCAGAATTTAACCGTTTGTTAGAAGATGCAAAACGTAGAAAATTTGATATTGTTCTTTGCAAGACACAATCACGCTTTACCCGTGAAATGGAACTGGTTGAAAAATATATTCACGGTTTGTTTCCCTTATGGGGTATTCGTTTTGTCAGCATTGTGGACAATGCTGACACCGATAACAAGGGTAACAAAAAGGCTCGCCAGATAAACGGATTAGTAAACGAATGGTATATAGAAGAAATGTCTGATAATATACGCAGCGTTCTAACCAACAGACGGCAAAATGGCTTTCACGTCGGTGCGTTCGCCCTGTATGGCTACAAAAAAGACCCAGAGCAAAAGGGTCATTTGGTCATTGACGAAGAAGCCGCCACCGTTGTCCGTGAAATCTTCACCCTATTTTCACAAGGTTATGGTAAAACTGCTATTGCTCGGATGCTCAATGACAGGGGTATACCAAATCCAACAGAATACAAGCGTCTATATGGTTTGCGGTATCAACAGCCGAAAATGAAGAACAGCACTCTTTGGAAATACTTTGCGATTTCCGATATGCTGACAAACGAAATCTATATTGGCAATTTGGTACAAGGAAAATATGGAAGTGTATCCTACAAGACAAAACAAAATAGGCCACGTCCCAAAAGTGAATGGTATATCGTCGAGGGTACGCATGAGCCGATCGTTGACCGTGAACTGTGGGATAGGGTACAAGCGTTGGTGTCCCAAAGAGCAAAGCCATTTGTTATTGGTACGATTGGACTATTCGCACGCAAGGCCCGTTGCGCCAACTGTGGCTACATTATGCGTTCGTCCAAAAATCGTGGCAAGCATTATCTTCAATGCTCTAACCGTCATGTTGCAAAAGATGCCTGTATCGGCTCATTTATTTCCGTTGATGCATTGGAACAGGCTGTAATTGCAGAAATGAACCGTCTGGCTGAAGAGTATCTTGATAAAGATGAGTTAGAGCAGAACATCGAGATTTGTGGCAATTTGCAGACGCAAAAATTCCGTATACAATCTGATATCATTGTCTATGAAAAGAAGATTGCAGAGTATGCAAAGGGACTTCGAGAATTGTATCTGGATAAAGTCAAGGGGCTAATTTCAGAAAGTGATTTTGTGGAACTATCCAAAGACTTTACCTCTGAAAAAGAGCGCCTGGATCGAGTTGTTATAGACGGTCAAAATCAGATTGCCGAAATAGAGCACAAAATTGGAATGGGCGACAACCGCCGAGAACTGATTGAGCAATACCTCGGCTTAGAGCATCTTAGCCGGGAAATCGTTGAAACACTGATTGACTTTATATACATAGGGAAACGTTCTACTGGAACAAGAAACGTTCCCATTGAAATTCATTGGAACTTTTAGTAGAAGTTGTTCTTATATGATTGCAGCATCTGCTGCCATGTCTTCAACCAGGTCCGTGATGGCATCGCCCTTTGACTGGAAGACTGCTGCGGTGAATGGCATTCCTGATGCAGCCTGAGGATATATCGCGGTATGATCCACAAAGTAGGTATCAAAACCAGAAGCTTTAATTTGCTCCATGGTCATATTCCGTGTCAGTTGATGTACGATGGCACTTACCATTTCGAGATGTGCGAGTTCTTCCGTACCTACGTCATTCAAAACGCCGATGGCCTCCTTGTAGGGCATGCTGTATCTTTGAGAAAGATAGCGCATAGAAGCAGCAAGCTCACCGTCCGGTCCGCCCACCTGTGTGATAATCACCTTGGCAATGGCTGGGTTCGGACATTTTATTTTTACAGGATACTGTAATTTTTTTTCATAGGTCCACATAGCTATGCCTCCATTTCCCATGGCCATGGTTTTTCAATCCAGGTCCATTTATTTTTAGCCATCACAGATTCAATGGTAAGAGGCCCATAGCATTGGATATATTCTGCCTTGGCGGCTTCCAGCAGCTCCCTGTGATGATGATAATAATTCAGCGCTGCCTGGTCTGAGGGATGCGTATCCAGATACAATGCAGTATCATAGATTACGAACTCAAGAATTTGTATTCTTTGCAATAATTCACGCCTTGCATCCATTTAACAAGCACCTCCTCCTAAAAATGGTTTATCCAGCTCCGGAAAAATCGTACCGCGGTGCCAGCCTTCTGCAGGCTCATACGTATTTTTCCAGCGCTGCATCGGTACGTAAGCCATCGCAATGGGACACGTATCCACAGCATCACAAACTGATTGGTTGTCGTAGCAATTATTGATGGGAACGGGCATGCCCACATAAGGCTCATTGTAATTGCGCCTGCCTTGTATTTTTACATTACTCAAGGTAAAGCTCCTTTCATTATTATATTTGATATCATTTTATGACAGTCCCAAAATTGGGTGCAAAGGTTCAAGCAAAAACATCGAGAAAGTCAAATAGAATAATTGAAGAGATACAAAAACGCCCGCACTGCTGCGGGCGTAAAAAACTTGAGGTGTTTATAAGTTATTATTTAATTGTATTTTGAAAAGATCTAATGAGGCTAAAGAGGATTAGCGGTCATTTCTCTATATACTATGTAGTCTGACAAAAAAGTGTGATATCGCTTTTTGAAAAATATTGTTATCTTGAAAAAAAATTGTGAGCAGCCTGGTAGCCCTGCTGATACAGAAACTGATAGTTCGCATCGCCTGCACTGATGTTAAAATCAATGGGCGAGACACCTGCCGTATCAATCTGAATTGACCGGCTGATATCCTGCGGGCTGTGCTCAAAGAGATTCTGCTGGATTCTAAGCTGGGAGAGATAAAGGTTTTTAATATAATCCAGAAGATTTGTAATCTCATAATACTCCGGCTTGCTTACGAACCTGGCGCCGAGGGTAATATTGTCAAAACAAGCAGTTGGGTGTGTCTGAAAGGCTTCAGCATCAAACAGGTTAATGGGATAGTTCCACATGACACCGCCATCGCAAAAAACATTACCACTATCTGTGCCGCCCTCCATGCCGCAGCCGGTTTTCACTGCTTCAAAAAACAGCGGAATTGACATGGAGATCCTGACTGCTTCTGCCACTTCCATGCTCGGTGTTGTCTCATAGGAAAAGACACAGGAGGAGCGATAAGACAGATTGGTCCCAATCACATAAAGATCAAAAAAAGGTCTTTCATCAACATGTAGAGACGGGTCACGAAAATCGGCAAAGGTATAGGGCGGTGGTTTCTTCTCATAGGCAAACTGGGAATGGATCTGCTGCTGTATCCATTGATAGAAATATTGGCTCGAAAACCAGCCGTAATTATTAATCAGCCGGTAAACGCTTTCGTAATCTCCAAACATCTTTTCCAATTCGTTATTGAGGGGTTCCGGTATTTTGATCAGGTCGGGCAATGTGCTTTTTTCTGGAACCTGCCTGAAATCAAGAGAATCTGCCATCGTTTTGAGTCCCTCGAAAGGAAGATTGAGGCTTGTGAGGCAGGCGGTAATTGCACCGGCAGAGGTGCCTGCTGTGCGCCTTAGATTCTGAAGTAGATCATTTTCATACAAATACTGCAGAACGCCGAGATATGCGATCCCCAGAACGCCTCCCCCCTCAAACACCAGATTCGACGGCTTATAGGACATTGCGTCACCTCCATGGAATACGGCTTAGAAGCCTTGGTTCAGAGCCTTTCGGAAAAGCATTTTCTGCTGAGAGTTTCTTCTTTGAAATGGGCCCTGACTAACATACATGCTCGTCTAAATATATTAAATAAGTTGCAGTTATATGCGAAGTTGACATAGGCACAGAAGGAATCTGTAGCTGTATATTTCAAACTATGATACAATTAAAAGACAAGATGCTGTTGACAATCAAAATCAGAACGACAAGATGTTGTTGACAATCGAAATCAGTGAGAGGTGGAAAACCATGAAAAGCATAAAACCCGGAAGAGGCCCGTCGATGATGAATGCCATCGGATCTGCCGCAGCTGCAGTTTTTGGCGTCATATGGACCCTCTCTGCCATATCGATGGGTGCACCGATTTTCTTTGCACTATTTGGTGTTGTTTTTGTTCTGATGGGTATCGGTCAGGCAGTCTATAACTATAAAAATGCCACAGGAGAGAACCGGTTTTCAGAATATGATATCACCAGCAGTTCGGAAGAGTCAGATCCACTGAACGATTACTTTGGGCGAAGCGTGCAGGGCAGCAGCCATACCTCTCAAAGAAACGACCAGGCGTATTCAAACAATGAGGCGCCGCAGGGTCAGCCTTTACCCCGATCCACTCCGGAAGATGAGGAAGACCGCAGGTTTTGTCCTTATTGTGGTTCAGAGGCCGCCCGGGAGTATTTATACTGTGCCAAATGCGGAAAGAAGCTTCCATAAATATTACGGATTTCAGCCCAGAAATTTGAATTACCCATAATCTTAAAGAAATAATAGTTATATATCTCAACGAAATCACAGATTGCAGTTTAGAATGAGCCTCCTTTAACCATACTAACTAAGGAAATAATGGTAAAGGAGGAATTTTAATGTCCGAACAAATGAACCAGGAGCAAACGGGTTTTTCTAATGCTGACAGAAAAATAGATTTCTTAACATCAGAGGCTGCATATCAGCTGGCTGATATTACAAAGACTGTTCCGCAGCTGGAGTCTGTTACCCCAAGGTGGTTGTCCAGAATGCTGGAATGGAAGCCTCTGGACAACGGCATCTTTCGATTGAACAAGGTAAAGGAAGGGGATTCACCTCTGGACATATTGAATCAGGAGGTAGGATATCAGTTTATTCCCGAGGGCTTCGTTGATTACGAGACAAATCCGCGAGAATATGTGCTGAACTCCATTTCCGCAATCGTGAAAATCAGCACGCAGGTGTCGGATATCTACAGCAAACCCTATGACCAGAGTGAAGAACAGCTGCGACTTTCCGTAGAGTGTCTGCGGGAACGGCAGGAATATGAGATCATAAACAGCAGCGATTACGGCCTTTTGAAAAATGCTGCGGAATCACAGCGAATCCAACCAAGAAACGGCTATCCCACACCGGATGATCTGGATGAGCTGATCACGAAGGTATGGAAGGAACCTTCCTTTTTTCTGGCGCATCCAAAAGCAATTGCTGCGTTCGGAAGAGAGTGCACAAGACGGGGCGTACCCCCTGCGACAGTTATGCTCCAAGGCTCACCTTTTATTACTTGGAGAGGAATCCCGCTGATTCCATCCAATAAGCTGTTAATTGACGGCAAGCTGGATACCCGGGAGAAAAATGGAAAAACAAACATCCTGCTCATCAGAACCGGTGAAGAAAAGCAAGGGGTCATCGGCCTTTATCAGGCGGGGCTTCCGGGAGAGCAGTCCAAGGGTTTGTCGGTGCGTTTCATGGGCATTGACAATCAGGGCATAGGGTCTTATTTGCTTCTGCTTTACAGCTCTGCCTGCATCCTGTCAGGCGATGCGGTGGGGGTGCTTGAAAACGTTGAAATCGGAAATTACTATGATTATAAATAATTGGTCCCTGGAGCCCATGCCCTATTTAGAGGATCGCAGAATGCCGGGATGGATTCCGGTGCATTTGATCCGCAGAGATTTTCCGATTTTGTCAGAGCGAATCAACGGAAAGCAGCTGGTATGGCTTGACAATGCAGCTACGACCCAAAAACCGAACTGCGTCATTAATCGGCTAGCGGATTTTTATCGGTATGAAAATTCTAACGTGCACCGGGGGGCGCATACTCTGGCTGCACGGGCAACCGATGCGTATGAAGATGCCAGAAAAGCTGCAGCCCGCTTTCTCCATGCAAAAGATTCCAGCGAAATTGTATTTGTAAGGGGTACAACAGAAGCCATCAATCTCGCTGCCCGTACCTACGGCAGCAGACAGATTGGGTTTGGCGACGAACTGATTATTACCAATCTGGAGCACCATGCCAACATTGTGCCCTGGCAGCAGCTTTGCGAGGAGCGGGAAGCCTTTCTCAGGGTCGCTCCAGTGGATGATACCGGACAGATTATTTTAGAAGAATACGAAAAACTGTTCTGCAGGAGAACCAAGCTGGTAGCACTGACGCATGTTTCCAATGCGCTGGGTACGGTTGCTCCCGTTAAGGAAATGATCCGGATTGCCCATTCCCATGGTGTGAAGGTTTTGGTAGATGGTGCGCAGGCGGTTTCGCATCTTCCGGTGGATGTGCAGGATCTTGACTGCGACTTTTATGCCTTTTCTGGTCATAAGATCTACGGCCCAACAGGAATCGGCGTCCTTTACGGAAAAGGAGAGCTCCTCCGCGAACTTCCTCCGTATCAGGGCGGGGGGAATATGATTGCAGACGTTACCTTTGAAAAGACCCGGTATCAGGAGGCACCGGCGCGTTTTGAAGCAGGAACCGGAAGTATTGGAGATGCTGCGGCGCTTGGTGCTGCGCTGAATTACGTGGATTCCATTGGCATGGATCGTATTGCCCGGTATGAGCATGAACTGACGGAGTATGCCATGAAAAGGCTGATGACAGTGCCGAACCTGACTCCCGTCGGAACGGCAGAGGCAAAAACTTCTATTTTATCATTTGTTATAAAAAACATTCCCAATGAAACGGTGGGAAAGGCTCTGAATGAAGAGGGAATTGCCGTTCGTACAGGCCATCACTGCGCTCAGCCGATTCTGAGAAGATTTGGGCTTGAAAGTACCGTTCGACCGTCCCTTGCATTTTATAATACAAAGGAAGAAATCGATCAGCTGGTTTCTGTTTTAGCACGGATTTCGCGATCGTGCACTGTATGAATGTATGAGTATGATTGAAAGCGCCAATCAGAATTGATAAAAAGCACCAATCTCAGAGGCGACGGAAAGCACTTTCTTTGTTTTGATAGGTACACCTGAGCGTTTATTCTGTTTTGCTTGGGCCTAACCGCTCTTCAAATTTTCCTTGCATAATTATTTTTTTATGGTATACTAGAAAAGCATTGGATTTTGCATCAGACAAAACTATTGCTCTCTGCTCTTTCTTGAAAAGAGCCATTTAGTCTGCCGATGGCGAAGTGGGAAAAGTAAATATCTGGGGAAACAGAAAGCTTGCGTATCCGATCAATAAGAAAAATGAAGGATACTATGCGGTAATCGAATTCACAGGCAGCTCCGAACTTCCAAAAGAACTCGACAGAAGACTGAAGATTTCCGATTCGATCATCAGACACATCATAATCAATAAAGACGAGAAATAGAAAGTATTTGGAAGCAGGAGGGGTGGTAATACATTATGAATAACGTTGTATTGATTGGCAGATTGACCAAAGACCCTGAATTACGATATATTCCCGAAAGCCAAAATGCGGTTGCCACATTTACCCTTGCGGTGGATCGTCCTTTTGCGAAAGACAAGCAGGCAGACTTTATACGGATTACCGTATTTGGAAAGCAGGCTGAGAACTGTGAAAGATTTCTGGCAAAGGGAAGGCTTGCGGGCGTACAGGGAAGAATCCAGACCGGAAGCTATAAAAATAAAGAGGGCGCTACTGTATATACCACTGACGTCGTTGCTGACAGAGTCGAATTTTTAGACAGGGGCGACAAGGGTTCCGGCATGGGAGGAGAGTCCGGTTTCGGATTCGACAGACCGGAGTCCAAGGGTTTCCCGGAGATTCCGGAAGGGTTCCAAGCCCTCGAGGATGACGATGATATACCATTTTAACGAGGCGCTTGCCCCGCTAAAACGCTCATAGAAACGAGAATTTTCCACAGTGAAAATTTTCTGTTTATGCGTTATTAAAACAGGAGGTAAAAAGTCATGATGGACAGAAAACGTGGCGGCATGAGAAGAAGAAAAGTATGCCAGTTCTGCGCTGATAAAACAGAGACCATAGATTATAAAGACGTTGACAAGTTAAGAAAGTACGTAACTGACAGAGGAAAGATTCTTCCTAAGAGAATCACAGGAACCTGTGCGATTCACCAGAGAGAAGTTACGAAGGCAATCAAAAGAGCAAGAATCGTTGCTTTACTGCCTTATACAGCAGACTAAGCGAAGCGTAAGAAGAGGAAGAAGCGAGCAATCGCTTCTTTTTGTTCAACCACACCATTTTTCATATTGCGATACATCGGTTGATGCGGAACTTTCGCAAACCGAGCTGATTTGTTTGAAATTTGCAAAAGGGGGATTAGAATGTACACGTTGATCACGTTATTAATCATGATTGTTATGCCGATCCCCGTCATGATGAGATATATGTTGACTGGACGGAATGCCTACCGGGGGATTTTGGAAGGGTCTATGAGTGCGATGACAGGGGTAACTCTCTTATTCCTTGCATTCTGGTCCATGACAGGCCTCTCTTTTTTGGAGGCGTTAAAAAATGCTTTAAGTCAGGTGCATCTTGATAACATGCAGCTGCCAAGCTATTATGCCATGGGCATTAAAGAGCTTGAGCCTGCGTCCATGCAGCTTGCACTGGAAAACATGAAGGAAATTACTGCCCTTGCAGTGCCTGGGATCATTATCGTTTTCTGCCTGATTATTGCATATTTGAATTACGCAGTTATTTCCTGGGTGATTGGGAAAGCTTGGAGAAAGAAGGTTTCTCTGCTGCCGCCGTTTCGAACCTTTTCTCTTCCCAAAAACATCGTGATGGGATCACTTTTGGTCTATCTGCTGTCTTATATCGCCATCAACATGGGAATCATTAATAAGGATCTTATGATGTTTAATCTTGAGATGCTGTTTACGTTTGTCTTCTCGATTCAGGGGCTTGCGGCTGTTTTTTATTTCGGACACCGGAGAAGAATTCCCAAATTTGTTGTGTTGCTGGTATCTGTGATTTTCTTTACGACCTGGATCGGACAGACGTTTTTGTTCCTTCTTGGTCTAACGGATCTGGTGTTTGATTTGAGAAAAAGATTTTCCAAACTCGTATAAAAAAGGAGCGAATCTATGATATAATGAACGCAAGTAGAGGAAAAAAATCAAAGATTTTTAGGAAAGGCGTCCATTGTATCGGTGTGAAACAAACCGGAGCAGCGGTTTGCACTTATGATATAATGAACGCAAGCAGAGGAAAAAAATCAAAGATTTTTAGAGAAGGCGTTCATGTATCGGTGTGAAACAAACCGGAACAGCGGTTTGTAAAGTATGATGTCCTGTTATCTATCACAGACTTTCTTGTGTTGTCTGTGATTTCATCGTTCCCGCGATTCGGTGCGGAATGCCAATTGTATAAAATGAAAAGTCACCGTCAACAATGACCATAAGCTAAATCATTTTCAAAGAGAAACCGAAGGATATAGGAGTTAGAATGGGCGAGAAATCTTTAAGAGACCGCATTTCAACTTATCTGAATATAGGCACAGGAAAAAAGACGGAGTCGATGAAGGCATATAAGGAACATCTCTTCCAGATTGTCGACAAAACCATGAGCTATTCCGTTTCCAATCATCCATTGCCGCTGTGCATGATCGATTCCGACGGAAAGTTTCTTTGGTTTAACCGTAAATTTGCAGATATTTATCAGGACCCAGAACTTGTCAATACGGGAATCTATCGGGTAACCGGATTGAAGGCTTCAGAGTTCTTTACAGATGACCCTGTGGAAAAGCCGGTTATGGTGACCCATAACGGGAAAAACTACAAAGTGGTCTCCTCCTATCTCGATGAAGATAAGAACAACAGCGCAGTTTTATACTGGATCGACATGACCAACTATGAACTGCTGAAAAATCTCTACAAGGATGAACGGAGCTGTTTTGCCTATGTTCTTGTAGATAACTATGATGAATTGATCGGAAGCTCTCCCGATGACAGAAAATCCATTGTGGCTGCAGAAATCGAAAAGGCCATTAGGCAATGGGCAGGCAGAATTTCCGCATCCATAACAAGATTTCGAAACAACCAATATTTTATCGTGTTTGAGCAAAAACATTTTGAACGCCTGGAAGCTGGCAAGTTCTCCATTCTGGACGAGGTCAGAGAGATCGAAACAGACGCAGATTTTCCTGTCTCCCTGAGCATTGGCATCGGAGTGGGCGGTAAGACCCCACAGCAGGGTGACGAATATGCTGCGGCAGCACTGGACCTGGCTTTGGGCCGGGGCGGAGATCAGGCAGTTGTAAAGAAGGTCAGTAAGATTGAATATTACGGCGGCAGACTTCAGACCGTCGAGAAAAGAAATAAAGGGAAATCCCGAATTATGGCCCATGCCCTGCGTCAGCTCATCGAGCAGACCAATCAGGTTATCATCATGGGACACAGGAAACCCGACATGGATTCCTTCGGTGCCGCTGTAGGAATCAGCAGAATCGCAAAAAACAGAAATAAACCCGCTTATGTCATCATCAACTCCTATAATGAATCTCTGGCTGAGATGTATAATACAGCGGTTGAAACAGGAAATTATAAGTTTATCAACAATGAGGAAGCCATGGCTCTGGCAGACAAGGAAACCCTTGTTGTTGTGGTTGACACCCACCGCCCAAGCATGGTGGAGTGCCCTGAGCTGCTTACGAAAACCGATAAACTTGTAGTAATAGATCATCACAGAAAAGCAGAAGAATTTATCGACAATGCAACACTGACGTATATGGAAGCCTACGCGTCCTCCACTTCGGAGCTGATTTCAGAGATCCTGCAATACAGCAGCGGAGACAAGAAGGACATTGACAAATTTGAGGCGGAAGCACTCCTTGCCGGTATTTCAGTGGATACGAATCGGTTCTCCATCAAAACAGGAGTAAGAACCTTTGAGGCGGCCTCCTGGCTGCGCCGCATGGGTGCAGACACAGCAATCGTAAGACAGTTCTTCCAGACTGAGATGGATGTGCTGAAGCAAAGATCCAAAATCGTATCCAGCACCATGATGCCGCTGCCCGGTATTGCCGTGGCAAAATGTGAGGGAAAGCACCTTGACGTACAGGTGATCAACTCAATGGCGGCAGATGAGATGCTGAATATTAAGGGAGTGAAAGCCAGCTTCGTCGTAGGCGAAAACGAAGATGGACTGACCGTTGTAAGCGCCCGTTCTCTCGGGGATATCAATGTTCAGACTATCATGGAAAAACTCGGCGGCGGCGGAAATCTTACAAAGGCAGGTGCCCAGATTGAAATTCCGGTGGATGAAACCCTGGATCTCATCGTAGCCCTTGTCAAAGAGCTGGAACCCAAATAACCGAGAGGAAACCGCAAGCGTTGGAATCCCCAAAGACCCCGCGGAAGCAAATGGCTTGGACTGCGGGAGATGACGGGCGCTTACGCTCGTAATAGGAGGAATAAAAATGATTGTAATATTACTGAAAGATGTTAAGGGACTTGGAAAAAGCGGAGACGTGGTAAAGGTCAGCGATGGTTATGCAAGGAACATGCTGATTCCCAAAGGTGCTGCAACAGAGGCAACGGAAGGAAATGTGAGAAATCTGGAAAAGCAGAAAGCAATCCAGGCAGAAAACAAGAAGAAAGAGCTGGCAGAAGCAAATGCGCTTGCGGACCGGATCAAAGACCTTACGGTTGTCATTACGACCAAATCTAGACAAAAGAAAATTTGTTCTTGAAAATCCCATTAAACATATTGGGACTTTTACAGTTGACATCAAAATTTATCCTGAGGTTACCGCAAAGCTGAACGTGACGGTTTCCGCTTGATACCAAATATCCGAGAGGTTTAACCATGAGCCAATATGAAAGAATTCCACCTCATAATGATGATGCGGAAAAATCGGTGCTGGGCTCTATCCTGCTGGATAAGGATGCACTTTTCGAAGTGCTGGAAATCCTCAGGCCGGAAGATTTCTACAGCGAGATGCACAAAGAAATTTACAGTGCCGTAATTGAACTGTACCGAAAAAGCCAGCCGGTGGATATTCTTACTGTTTCCGAGGAGCTAAAAAAGCGCAAATCGCTTGAAATGGTAGGCGGCCGGGCATACATAGCACTGCTCTCCACCTTAGTTCCTTCTACGTCCAATGCGGCGGAGTACGCAAAGATTATCGGTGAGAAAGCCATTCTGAGAAGACTGATCGGGACTGCTTCCGACATTGTCGATAAATCCTATCAGGAGAAGATGGGCCCCTCCGAAGTACTGGATTTTGCAGAGCGGGGAATTTTTGAAATCGCACAGCAGAGACAGTCCAAGGACTTTGCGCCCATCAAGGATGTTCTTTGGAGCAATATTGCCAGGCTGGATGAGCTCTCCAAACTGGACGGCAACATTACCGGTTTGACCACAGGCTTTATTGATCTGGATGCAAGAACTTCCGGACTTCAGAAATCTGATTTGATCATGCTTGCGGCGAGACCTGCCATGGGAAAGACCGCTTTTGCGCTGAATATTGCCCAGCAGGCGGCCATTAAGGGTAAGGGAACCGTTCTGATCTTCAGCCTGGAAATGTCCAGGGACCAGCTGGGACAGCGAATGCTCAGCATGGAATCCCGGATCGAAATGCAGAAGCTAAAGACCGGTAGCCTGGAACGAAAAGATTGGGATCAGATCCATATGGCACTGGACACCCTGTCCAAAGCCAATATTTTTATTGACGATACCCCTGGCATAACCGCCATGGAAATCAAGAATAAATGCAGAAGGCTGAAAGCTGATAAAGGTCTTGACCTGGTAGTAATCGACTATCTTCAGCTCATGAGCTACGAGGGAAAAACAGAAAACAGGCAGCAGGAAATTTCATCATTATCGAGATTCCTGAAATTGCTGGCCAGAGAGATGGACTGCCCTGTTATCGTACTTTCCCAGTTGTCCCGTGCTGTGGAGCAGAGAACAGATCACAGGCCGATTCTATCTGACCTGCGTGAATCCGGTTCCATCGAGCAGGATGCAGATATCGTAATGTTTTTGTATCGGGATGAATACTATAATCCCGAGACGACGGATAAACCGAATATTTGCGAAGTTATTATTTCCAAGCAAAGAAGCGGGCCTACAGGCACCGTCGAACTCACCTGGCTCGGAAAATACACAAGATTTGTGGATAAGAGCCGCATCAGCGAGAAGTAGCGAGAAATAGGAGGGAATGAAATGAAAGTAAATGAAACCATGCTCCTGAATGAAATTCTTGATATGGATCCAGACATCACCGATATCTTTATCCGCCACGGATTAAACTGCCTGGGCTGCCCCGGCGCCCGCAGTGAAAATCTCAGAGAGGCAGCAGAAGGTCATGGTATTAATCTGACCCAGCTTCTAAATGACCTTAATGATTATCTGGCGGGGAAAAACGACTAATGTATGCCTCTTGTTAATTGAGGCCAAACTATGGAAGAAGCTCAAATGAAGTACTAAAATCCAGATGAATAATAGGATCGTAAAGCTAATATAACTGACCCTGCCGGCATGTACCGACTTTCTCATATTAGCTTTCATTAATATGCAATAAGGATAAACAGAAAAGGAGTGGTAGCATGCCAGGATTAGCAATCGTTGGTTCCCAGTGGGGCGACGAAGGAAAAGGTAAGATAATAGATTATCTGGCGGAAAAGGCAGATATGGTAGTCAGAGGACAGGGTGGCAACAACGCAGGCCATACTGTTGTCATCGGAGATAAGAAATATGCCCTCCACCTGATTCCCTCAGGGATCTTAAATCCAGGAGCGGTCAATATTATTGGAAACGGTGTTGTTTTTGATCCGGAAGGATTTTTTAACGAACTTGCGGATTTAGAAAAAGACGGCGTTGATACTTCCAACATTTTTATCAGCGATCGTGCTCATATCGTATTTCCGTATCATAAGGTTCTGGACGGACTGTATGAAGCTGCCAGAGGCAAGGATGATATCGGAACGACAAAGAAGGGCATTGGCCCATGCTATATGGATAAAATAGAACGAAGCGGAATCCGAACCTGCGATATGCTGGATGAGGAGACCTTCCGTGAAAAGCTGGCTGCCCAGATTGATAAAAAAAATGACATTATCGTAAAGCTGCTGGGCGGAACCCCAGTGGATAAAGCGGCAATGATTGAGACCTTTGTGGACTATGCCAAACGTCTGACGCCATATATCAGAGACACGGGTGTTATGGTTTATGAAAACCTGAAACAGGGTAACAAGGTTCTCTTTGAAGGTGCACAGGGTTCCCTGCTTGACGTTGATCTGGGAACGTATCCCTATGTAACCAGCTCCCATCCTACTTCCGGTGGATTTACAACAGGTTCCGGAATCGGCGCAGGTGCAATTCAGGAGGTTTTGGGAATTACCAAGGCCTACACCACAAGAGTTGGAAAAGGTCCCTTTGTAACAGAAGAGGACAATGAAACCGGCAATAAGATCAGAGAACTGGGCCGGGAGTATGGTGTTACCACAGGAAGACCGAGACGCTGCGGCTGGTTTGATGCGGTTGTTGTCAGATATTCTGCGAGAATTAATGGAATGACCAGTCTTTCTCTGATGCTGCTGGATGTACTGGGAGAGTTTGAAACCATCAAAATCTGTACCAGCTATGAGCACAACGGAGAGCAAATTGAGCATTTCCCTGCCAGATTGGACCTTCTTGAAAGCTGCAAGCCGGTCTATCGGGAGTTAAAGGGATGGATGGCTGACATCTCTGGCTGCAGAACCTATGATGAGCTGCCGGAAGAAGCAAAGGCTTATATAGAAGCCATTGAGGAAACCACAGGAGTACCGGTTAAAATTATTTCTGTGGGACCGAGAAGGGATCAAACCATCATCAGAGAGCAGATTTTTTAAGCAAACCATGTGAATATAGACCAGTACCGGGAACGGCCAAGGGTGTTGCGGCTATCAGACAGAAACTCAAAGCTAACCCGGGAATGGTACGACGAATTGAGGGTGTCTGTTTATTAGGCACCTTCTATAATCTCTTTCATGATTGTGCAAGCATAATTATGAAAAATCAAGACGAAATTTATCAAAGCGAATGGATTGAGATATGAACTTCAGAAGAGAGATCATCAAGGATTTTTATCTGCGCGATACCTGCGTGGAAAATATTTTCATCAATGAGTACATGACCCAGGCCCCTGGCGACTATGTCAAGGTCTATTTGTTTGCCATCATGTACGCAGATTTTGATTTGAATATGGCCAATGAAACCATTGCAAAGCATTTGGGCATGGAGGACGAGGACGTTCTCAAGGCATGGAGCTATTGGGAGAAAATGGGTGTCATCAAAAAGCACTACGAAAAGGCAAGCGACAAGTTCCGATACCAGGTGGAATTTCTCAATCTGAAAGAATTGGTCTACGGCAAAAAGCCAAAGACCCAGAAGACCGAGAGCAAGGTGCCGGATCGGTTGAGGGAACTCATGGCAGATGATACGATAAAGGACATGTACTCAGAGATCGAACGGATTACAGGAAGGCTGTTTGCAGGGAAAGAACCTTCGGAAATCCTTTCGTGGATCGACGATTATAATGCAACTCCGGAAATGATCGTCTATGCCTATTCCTATTGTGTGAAAAAGAAAAATCACAGCAACCATAAATACGTGGCTGCTGTTGTCAAGGAGTGGACGGCACAAGGTCTAAAAACCATCGAGCAAATTGAGGACTACTTGGAAGAGACCGATAACCGACACTATCTATATAAAAGAGTATTGCGGGCGTTGGGTTTTCTGCGCAATGCGACGGAAGAAGAAAAACGCATTATGGATACCTGGTTTGATCAGATGGGATTCAGCATTGAAAAGGTGCTGGACGCCTGTAAGAAAACCACAGGGATTTCCAACCCCAATATCAATTACATAAACAGCGTACTAAAGGCATGGAGCAATGGCGTGGATAAACCAACGCCCGGACACGAAGAGGGTAAAACCGGATCCGGATCTATTGCTAAAGTTATGAAGTATTATGAGGACTTGAGAGCTTCCAATGAATCCAAAGCGGAAGAACGGCGGACAGAGGTTTATCGCAGGATTCCGAGAGTGAAAGAAATAGAAGAGGAATCCAGGGAAATCGGCCTTCAGATTTCCAGGGTTATGCTGTCAGGAGGAAATGACGTCAAGAGCAGGATCCGAGACATGAAACAGCGTGTTGACAGCCTCAATGAGGAGAAGGCTTATCTGATGACAGAAAATAACTTTAAAATAGATTACATGGATATGATGTACCATTGCCCCCTCTGCAGGGACACTGGCACACAAGATACAGGGGATCGTTGCATTTGCTTTGCGGAGAGACTTGCAGCCATTCAAAAAATGGATTGAAAAAAACCTCGAAAAAAGGTATAATGGCTAGGTGGCTTGACTGGTTCAAACTACCAAAAAAACATAGTTCAGTCAGTTAAAATACTAGAGTAGAAGAACAAATTACGGCTGCATATGATAAACACCCCATCGCGAGATGGCCGGGAGGAAACATATGAAGAAGAGCAAAAACCAAAACAGGGAAAACATCAATCGCTTTTGGAACAATATCACTTCAGAAATGAAAAAGAAACTTAATATAAAAGAAAAAGACATATCAGAAAATAATAACGTTAGGGATATGGGGGATACCCATACCCCTTTTTCGCGTCTTGATTTGACCGGGCTAAACCGGCAGCAGGCAAAGGAGCTGATCGAAAAGGTCATCGATGAGCGGCTGGAGCAAATCTCACAGATTGAGCTGAAAGAACTGAGAATAGATGATCAGGAACGTGATCGCCAGAAAGCAAAGGCTGCAGAGCGTATCTCTGAAAGACGCAGCCGCAGAAAACAAAAAGCCTCTGGACCGGCACAGACCAGTGTAACAGAAGACGGAGGCCATTCAGATTACCAGCAGATATCTGTCTTTGACATCATCCAGCCCGAATCTTTTCCCAGTGAAGTTGGTGATCCTCCCATAGAAGGGCAGCTGGCGATAACAGCGGTTATGCCAGATTCAAAGGAGGAGGACACGGAACCGGCTGCGGATCGGAGCATAAGTTTGCATGATTCCCCGGAATCGGCTGCTGACAGGAACATAGAATTTGCTGAAGAACTTGAGGCTTCTGTTCAAACCGAATTCGGTGAGATCATGAGCCCAGAGACAGAAGCTGTTTCCAAATCGGAAAAGCGGACAGGAAAAAAATCAAAGAAATCCAAACAGAAAAAACAAAGAGAAGATCAAGTGCTTTTCGATACAATACAGGGGCTAAAGGGTGAATCGGAAGCCGAAAGCCTCAGCGTGGCAGCAGTAAATCTGGCTACTGCCGAAGTTATTCCGGCAGCAACTGCGCATGAAAACATGGCTGCCACAAACGCAACTCCAGTAGCGGCCATAGCCGAAGACACCGTTGCCGCCGTTACAACACCAGTAGTTGCTCCTGCTGAAAACACGGCTGCAGCTGAGGCAGTTCCAACAGAGAAAGTGGCCCAAAACATAGTTGCCGTCGAAGCTGATGCTATGACTCCTGTGGGAAATATGATTTCTCCAAAGACAAATGAGACTCCGAAGTCCACATCCATTAATACATCCCTTGATGAGGCCATTGACCTGTTCTTTGCGTTCTATGAGAAAAACAGATCCAGGGCGCTTTGGGCATGGCGCATTGTATCCATTAGGACAGGAGCCATTGTGACAGGCAATGTGATTCCCGCGGCGATTCGCTTTCACTCCCTGATAAGGAGCAAAACTCAGCCAATTCTTGCAGGAATCGATCAATCTCTAGGGCTCTCAGCCAAAACACAGCACGCTGCCGCATTCCTCTCCAAGAAGGAAATGCTGATATCGGATAAAATGTGCGGTTTTATCAATCTCATCGATAAGGGGTGTGATTGGATCGCGCACATCCTGGTTGTAACCGGAAATAAAATCTGCAAAATTTACAATCATTCAAAAGATTATGTTGAGAATCATAAAAAACAGTTTCTCATTGGATTTGGCTGCAGTGCAGCAGCTGCTGCTGCCATCACCATTACCATCGGGAGTATGACCGCCTATGAGTATGTTTATAGCGGAAAAGTCCTGGGCGTCGTTAAAAATCAGGAAGATGTTTATAAAACCATTGAAATCATCGGCGATAAGCTGAGTTACGAATATGATGCTGAGATAACCATTGATAAAGATAAAGATATTCAATTCAATAAGGTTATTGCTTTTAAACAGGATCTGGATGACAAAGAAGATATCCTCAATCGACTCACTTATATGAGAGATATGAAGGCAAACGGACACGGAATCTTTGTGGATGGAAACATGGTCGCGGTTTTGGACAGTGAAGAAACTGCAGAAGAGATTCTGAATGCCATTCAGTCCACATACCTGAAGCAAGCGGATAATATTCAATACAAAGATGTGGGCTTTGCAGAGAACGTCACAATAAAGGATGTGGAAACAAAGCTTGGAAATATTGATTCCCGCGAAAAAGCACTGGAATATATGATGACCGGAGCAGTGGAAAAGAATATCCATGTGGTGGCACAGGGAGAGACCTTTTCCGGCATTGCGAAGCAGTACGGAATTAAGCAGAATGAACTTCAGGTCTCAAACCCCGGAATTACACCGGACAAGCTCCAGATCGGACAGGAGATCAGCCTGAACCAAATTGTGCCCCTTGTGACGGTGCAGACGGTAGAGGTTGCAGAGTATACAGAGACCATACCCTTTGAAATAACTTATGAGAATACAGCCAGCCTCTATAAAAAGGAGCAGACGGTAAAATCCAAGGGTGCAAACGGAGAAAAGGACGTTGTTGCTGAAATCGTCAGAAATAACGGTGTCGAAGTGAGCAGAAAGGAAATCAGTTCAACGATTCTTTCTGAACCGGTTGCTCAGGTTGTGCTCGTTGGAACAAAGGATCCGCCGCCGCTGATCGGGACAGGAAATTTGATCTATCCCATCAGAGGAACCCTCACTTCAAGATATGGAACTCGATGGGGGCGGATGCATTCCGGAATTGACCTCGCTGCCCCAATTGGGACGAAGATCAAAGCATCTGATGGCGGAAAGGTAGTTTTTGCAGGGTATAACGGTTCGCTAGGCTATATGGTCAAAATTGATCACGGCGGAGGAAAGGTTACCCTTTACGGACACTGCAGCAAGCTCTTCGTAAAGGCGGGAGACAGAGTGTATCAGGGCCAGCATATCGCCAATGTAGGTAATACCGGCAGAAGTACCGGCCCTCATGTTCACTTTGAAGTGCATATCAACGGAAAGACAAAAAATCCGTTGAATTATTTATAAGCTTAGCGTAGGACAGCTATTATCGTGCAGTCCCTTGCTTAAAGATTCAAGAACATTCTATAATTCAGGAGACCGCGGCCTTGTGCAAAGCGGTCTTCTCTTTTTAACGGCATTGCATCCTGAACGAGTATTTGTTTCACCTGAGCCGGTGTCAAATCAGGGCGCATGGCGTAGAGGCAAGCCGCAACACCGCTCACAATCGGTGCTGCCATGGATGTGCCGGATTGAACAGCATATCCCTTCAGGTTTTTTCCGTCAAGAGAACAGATATCCACACCGGGAGCAACGATGTCTGGCTTAGTATCACCTGCCAGAGTCGGTCCCCGGCTTGAGAAATTAGCCACTTTAATATAACCGTCATCACTGCGGGTAAGATCTACTGCTCCTACCGTTATGACCAGGGGACTGGTTCCGGGTGAATTGATGGTGCATTTTCCCGGACCGTTATTTCCTGCAGCTGTAACGACGGTATAACCGTACCGAACGGCAGCATTTGCACCTTTGATAAGGGGATCGTCATCGTAAGGAGATTCAACTTTGATCCCCAGGGATAAATTAATTACCCTGATATTATAGTAATGACCGTTGTTCACGATCCATTGCAGTGCGGCAAGAATATCAGATTCTGTGCCGTTGCCGGAGTCATCCAGCGCTTTGAGCGCGACAATATTAGCGCAGGGGGCTGTTCCGGTGAATTTTCCCGTTGTATAGCCGTTGCCTGCAATGATACCGGCGACATGGGTCCCGTGACCGTCGTCGTCATAAGGAAGCTCTCTATTTGAGAGAAGGTCCTTGAAGGCTATGATTCTGTTGCGAGGCTTAATCAGATCATAGTGGGGAGAGACACCGGTGTCAATCACCGCGACGCCTACTCCTTTTCCTCTTTCCGTGCTTCCGTAGATCCGCTCAATATCTTCCTCAAAATTACCGCAGGTTGCTTTCACTGATTTTGCTCTGGGGTTGATAGGAGTCTTGGATACGATGGCGTCTTCACTGATGGAACCGATCATATTATGTGCTGCCAGTTTTGTTATTTTTTCTTTTGGAATTTCAACGGAAACTGCATTGATGAAGGGGAGTTCGTATTTGATTTGCCCGTAATTTTCAATAATACAGTCCCTTATCTCATTGATTGTTGATTTTGAATATATAATCACCGGGGTTCGTTCCCCATTGCTCAAATACATAGTTTATCACTTCCCATGCCCCATAATATGAGTGAGGGCTTGGGCATGGTGATGCCGAGGGTTGCGGTATCTTTTCATTCAGGAGTATAATTAGGGGAGCTGAATCATCCTGGAGCGAAAACGGGGTGATTTCAGCCGGATCCTATCCGGCAGACTCATCAAAACCCATGAGCCAGGCCGTATGATAAACAAAGGAGGGGTTCTTATTACTTTACAGCAATTAAAATATGTGATCGAAATTGTAAACTGCGGCTCTATCAATGAAGCGGCAAAAAGGCTTTTTGTTACCCAACCGAGTCTCTCCAGTGCGGTTAAAGAACTGGAAGCAGAGCTTGGGATAGAGTTGTTTCTGCGATCTTCAAAAGGAATTTCTCTAACAACTGAGGGCGTTGAATTTCTTGGATATGCCAGACAGGTGGTGGAGCAGGCCAGTCTTCTGGAACAGCGCTATATGAACCGCAAACCCACTCGAAAGCTTTGCAGCATATCGACGCAGCATTATGCTTTTGCAGTCAATGCCTTTGTAAATATGATCCGGAAAAGCGGTGCGGAGGAGTATGAATTTACGCTGCGGGAGACGAGAACCTACGAAATTATCGAGGATGTCCGTACCATGCGAAGCGAGCTTGGGATTCTATATAAAAACCATTTTAACGGAAAGGTGATCGATAAGCTTCTGCGGGAGAACCATCTGGACTTTCATCCTTTGTTCACCGCAAAGCCTCATATTTTTATCAGTGCTCAAAATCCTCTTGCATCAAGAGAATATGTTACGCTGGAGGATCTTGAAGAGTTTCCATATCTTTCTTTTGAGCAGGGAGAATATAATTCGTTCTATTTTTCCGAAGAGATATTGAGCACAGTCTTTCATAAAAAAAGTATCCATGTCAGCGACAGGGCAACTCTGTTTAATCTCTTGATCGGACTTGACGGGTACACCATTTCCACTGGCGTTGTCAGTGCTGATCTGAATGGAGAAAATATCATTCCGGTTCGCCTTCTTGCAGAGGATGCGATTCAGGTCGGCTGGATTGCCAATCATCAGCTTCAGCTCAGCAAGCAGGCCGCAGCTTATCTCACCGAACTTCGGTCCGTCATTGCAGCATATGGACACGAGCTTGAAGAGGACGAAGGATAACGCGGCACGAGCTGGAAGAAGAATCTTACAAAGGATAACACAGCACGAGCTGAAAGAAGAATTGTACAAAGGATAACACAGAGTTATAGAAATAACCTATAACTCGCCATAAAAAATAGAAGTTACCCTATAATTAAAATTCCATGGTATAGTAGCATCAGTTGGCAGATGCCCTGTCCCTCGTTAAGGGGTAGCACAAAAAGCGAGCCGGAACAGGAGGGAAGGGTCAGGCATCTGAAAATGAGATGATAAGCAATACATGGAGGTATTAATATGGGTAAATTATTTCAAAATACAACAAGGCGTGAGGTTCCCCCTTTCCGGTTTGATGTGGTGGGAAGCTATCTTCGGCCGCAGCCCCTGAAAGAAGCCCGGGAGGCATTTGGCAAAGGCGATATAACACGGGAAGCGCTGACAAAGATTGAGGATTCTGAAATTATAAAGTTGGTGGCAAAGCAGAAGGAAATCGGGCTTAAGGCGGTAACAGATGGAGAATTCAGGCGCAGCTACTGGCATTTGGATTTTTTCTGGGGCTTTGAAGGTGTTGACCATGTGATGATGGACCAGGGTTACCTCTTTCACGGAGAAGAAACAAGAGCAGACTCTGCCCGCTTGTCTGGGAAAATAAGGTTTAAAGACCACCCATTTCTATCCCACTATCGGTTTTTAAAAGAAGCGGCAGGGAATGATGTCCTGGCAAGGCAGACGCTCCCTGCTCCGGCGCAGTTTTACGCAGAGCTGGTTCGAGGTGTAAACGAACTGGAGATCGGGAAATATTACAGTGATCGGGAAGAGCTCTATCGTGATATCTCCAAAGCGTATCGTGAGGCAATCCTGGCTTTCTACGAACTGGGCTGCAGGAATATCCAGCTGGATGACTGCACCTGGGGCATGCTATGCGATAAAAACTTCTGGACCGCCATGGCAGGGGCTGGTTACGAAATCAGTGAGCTTCAGGAGCTTTATTTGCGGCTGAACAACGATGCCATCGCGAACCTTCCTGAGGATTTGACCGTGACCACCCATGTTTGCAGAGGGAATTATCATTCCACCTGGGCTACCTCCGGAGGGTATGATCCCGTTGCAGAAACCTTGTTTGGCAGGGAGAATGTTTCTGCGTACTATTTGGAGTATGATACGGAACGGGCAGGAGATTTCGCTCCGCTACAGGCGGTTTCCGGCGATAAGATTGTAGTTCTGGGGCTGGTTACAAGCAAGTCGGGCAAGCTGGAGGACAAGGGAGAAATCATAGGGAAAATCCAGGAAGCGGCGAAATACATTCCGGCAGAACGGTTGTGCCTAAGCCCCCAGTGCGGCTTCGCATCCACGGAAGAAGGCAATATCCTCACCGAGTCAGAGCAGTGGAGAAAGCTGGAATTTATCAGGGAAATTGCAGAGGAAGTGTGGGGCACATGCTAAAAAGCTGTAGCCCGCTAAAAACACTGCATTGATCAGCGCTTTCGTGATATACTCATAGAAAGAGCCAAGGTAACGAAGAGGCAGGAGGCACTCTGCATTTGTAAATAAACAGGCGACAGGAGGGGTCTTTCAAATGGAAAAAAACCGTGAGCAAAAAAATATGCAGCGGCAGGAAGCAATTACAGCGCGTAAGGCATTGGATCTTGAGATCCGCAAGAAGTACAGCAAAACCATTACCGAAAAACTCATTGCCGAGTCTGTCTTCGAAAAGGCAGGTACGATCCTTTCTTATCAGGCCTTCGGGGAAGAAGCGAATCCAAATGAAATCAACGCATATGCTGTCAGTGCAGGAAAGCGGGTGGCCTATCCTTTATGCTATGCAAAAGGAATTATGGTGGCTGCAATTCCGGAAGGAGAGGACGCATGGGAAGAAGGACGATATGGGATTAAGACGCCAGTGGAATCGAAATCTCTGATTTTAGACCCTTTGGAAATCGATTTGGTGGTTGTTCCCTGTGTTGCTTTTGAAGGAAAAACAAAAATGCGCATCGGCTGGGGAGCGGGATATTATGATCGCTATCTTCCACAGTGTAAAAATGCCGCAACCATTGCAATCGCTTTTGAGGCACAGCATATTGAAAACCTTTTCTTTGATCCGTGGGACGTACCTCTTGATCATGTGATCACGGAAGCAAGGCGTTACTGAACGGTGCGGAGCGACTGCCTGAGATTGCAGCTCAATGACTCAATGATCCCAATGTTAACAACCCATCAGAGGCGGAGAGAAACCGCCCAAAAATCATCTAAAATATTTTATGGATTGACATTGCTTCTCACTGGTGATACGATCATGTCGAACCATATTTTTAAAGGCTTGTTTTCTTTCGCGATGGTTCAAACAACAACAATTGAATAAGAGGCTTGATGTTCTGCTGATGATGATCAGCAGCTAAGAGGGAAGCAGGTGAAAGTCCTGCGCGGTCCCGCCGCTGTAAGCGTGTAGTCTGTTCATAGCCACTGGGCTTTTCGCCCGGGAAGGAGAGCAGATGCCAATGCGTGTAGCCAGAAGACCTGCATGAAGCTGACAAGGGGCAAACCACGGGTAATTGGTTATGGTGTCTGGATACTGATTTTAAATTGCATATCACAGGAAATACGGCTGTGGCTTTTTTGCCACAGCTTTTTTTATTCAATAGAAATATTATTTTCTATTGGATTGAGAAAAGGAATAAAGAGGCTCCTTCTTGTCAAAAGGGTGCTCAGGCTGTTTGCTGCAGCTCGGATTCCGCGTGATTGCTATTTCTTTGGGTTCCCCTTTCAGTACTGTTTGCGTACTTTCATATTGCAAACAGCTCAAGGGCCTCGCGCCCTGACGATACAGACAGAAAATGAGGCAGAAAGTATCAGGAGGAACCGTTTTATGAAAATATTTGATAATAAGATTTATGGGGAAAGGGATGGCAGTTTCTGTTTTGACGGGCAGAATCTAACGGAGCTGGCTGAAACATACGGAACACCGCTGTACATATTCTCGGAGCGGGAGCTGAAAAAGAATGTCCGGGAGATTGACGAACAATTTCGCACTTTGTGGGGGAAGGTTTCCATCCATTATGCGGCAAAGTGTGAATCTACCGTTGCAATTCTTCAGACCATCCGAAAAGCAGGAAGCAACCTGGAGGTGAATTCAGGAGGGGAACTTTTCAAAGGGCTTTATTCCGGCTTTAAAGGGAATCAGATTGTGTTCAACGGTGTGAGCAAATCAGAAGATGAGATTGAGATGGCCATCATTAACAATATTAAATCCATCAACGTTGATTCCTTATATGAGTTGAAACGAGTTCTTCGATTGGCGGAAAGGCTGAAAGAAAGGGCAAATATCTGCCTGCGCATTGTTCCGGAAGTCTCTACCGGTGTGGTGAAAGGCAATGAGACCGGAACCCATGAATCAAAATTCGGCATTACACTGGATGAGGTGGAGACAGCCGTATGCCTCGCCATGGAAAACAAAAGCCTGATCAGGCTCAGAGGGTATCATTTCCACATTGGGACACAGACCTATGATCTTAGATCCTTCACCGAGGCCTTTCGCATCATGCTGCAGACAGCAGTAGCCATATACAAATCCACAGGGTTTGGGCCGGAACTTTTAAATATCGGAGGCGGGCTGCCGGTTCCCCATTACATCGATCCTACGGCAAGCCAGTATATGCCCCGAAATATTTATGCCATGCTAAAGAGCGAGCTGACCATCGAACGCATCGCAAAGGAGCTTTGCCAGGAGATGGAAGAAGAGCAGGTCCGGGTTTGGGCCGGGTCGGAACATGCAGCATTGTTTCATGATACTGAGCTGGTGCTGGAGCCGGGGCGAAAGATTTCTGCTTCTGCGGGAGTGCTTCTGTCTCGAATCGAAAATGAGAAGAAACGGAACGAGCTTGACGAAAGCTGGCTGATGATCGATGCGGGATTCAACACGTTGATGGAAGTAAAAACCTACTTCTGGTATTACCATATGGTGTGCGCAAATAAGATCAATGAACTACACATCAAGCCGTTCAAGGTGGCGGGGCCCTGCTGCGATTCAGGCGATGTGTATTTTGATATCGACTACCACAAAAGCCTTCCGGATTACCGTGTCTTCCCCGAGTCCACAGAGCCGGGGGATTTAATTGCCATGCTGAACGTGGGTGCTTATGGAACGCCGAACATGTCCAATTATAACGGACGAACTATGGCGGGTGTTCTGCTGATTCGGGAAAACGGGGAAGTGGTCACCATTAAGTCGGCGCAAAAGTACGGCGATCTTGTGGCCAATGAAATAAAGATATAGGGCGGGGGCTTGGAAAATGTATCAATTGGAAGCATTCCAGAACAGAACAACGGTGAAAGAATATGTCAGAGACTATGCTGAGGGAGTAGGGTTTCTGGAATTCTGTGAGAAAAATATCGGCTTTGGGCAAATCTGGTCTTGCCCACTTTATGACTTCAATCCAATTCCTTATGGAAAAAAGTATAAATACCTTTATCTCTTCGGAAAACGGGTCATCTTTGATCCGGAAGAAAATCATGATAAGGTTTGGAAGAAATCCAGAGCCGTGGATAAAGAACTGGAGCGGGCAAAGAAAAAGGAGCGGGAGAAATACATCAGTGAAGTGTGTCTGATGGAAAAAAACGTACTGATGGAGCAAGTTCAGGCATTGGAAAGAAAATACCCCGGCAGCGTCAGCCTTTCGGCAGGAAGCTGTCATGCCTGCAGCCGGTGTAACCGCACGGAAGCGGCGGGCTGCCGGTACTCTGATGAGATTCGCTTTTTTATTGAATCCCTTAGCGGGAGCCTCGGAGGGACAGCGGGAGAACTTTTGGGCATCGAACTGCAATGGATGAAACACCAGCCGCCTGGATATTATACCCTGATAGAAGGACTCTTTTCAGACAACCCAAGAGTGGATATATAAGAAAAGTGGAAATGACGGAGCCAACGCTTACCAGTGATATTTCCCATACAATAGAAAAGGATGAGAACCATGAATATCAGTCAATTAACAAACCCGGAAAATGTTATTTTTATGACAACAGAAGAGTTCGTATCAGGATTTGCAGATAAAACAGGGGTTTCTGATTTGGAACAGGAAATCGAAGCATTTCGCCTGAAGCCGGACAAGGAAGGAAAATCGTTAATTGGAGTAAAGCATACGGCGGTCAGGATTTTTATGCCGAAGCTTCTGTTCAAGAAACGCTTTCCGCAGGATGATTGTTTATGGGTTTCTATAGGAGACAGTCATCCCTATTACTGCCTTCAGGACATGGAGCCCTGGATGGATAAGTGCTACAGTTTCTTTACCAATTCCAGATGTGAGTATTTTCCATGTCACAAGGGAGTCAGTGAGGAAGCGTTTAACTGTCTGTTTTGCTACTGTCCACTGTATGCGTTGAAGGATCGGTGCGGCGGAAGGTTTCGATACATTGGAAACATCAAGGACTGCAGCGGCTGCACGGTACCCCATCAGAAAAAGAATTACGGGTATATCGTAGGCAGGTTTGCGGAGATTGCAGAAGCATCGAAACCAGACTGAGAAAGTTAAGAAACGGTCTGAAATAGACTGCAACAAAAGTTGTGGGGAAGTGAAATTGCGATTACTCTTCCTCTGATTTATATTTTTCCAGTTTGCTGTATAAGGTGGTTCGATTAATGCCAAGCTGCTTGGCTGCAATTGCCTTATTGCCTCCTGCCTTTTCAAGAGTTGACAGGATGATTCGCTTTTCCGTTTGATCAAGCTGATCCTTCAAACTGACTACGGAAGCTGCTGTACTGGAATAAATTGAAGTGTTGTCTCGGAGATCATTTTGGGTGATCAGATAGGAGTCGCACATGATCGCCAGCCGTTCCACCACATTTTTCAGCTCACGGACATTTCCAGGCCAGTCATAGCTGGTAATCATCTGAGCCGCGGCAAAGGTAAAGGACATGGGCTTCTTATTGAAACGGTTGCAGTAGCGCTCCAGGAAATAATTGGCCAGAAGGATAATGTCCTCTCTCCTCTCCCGAAGCGGTGGGAGATTAACCTGGATCACATTCAGCCGATAATAGAGATCCTCTCTGAACTTCTGTTTCTTCACCAGCTCTTCCAATTTATCGTTGGTAGCGGCTATAATTTTTACATTTACCTGCATTCTGTTGTTGCCCCCTAGACGGACGACCTCCTTGTCTTGGAGTACGCGAAGCAGCTTCGATTGAATGGCAAGAGGCATGGAAGAGATCTCATCTAAAAATAATACACCGTTATTTGCAATCTCAAATTTTCCGGGCTTTCCCGCCTGATTGGCACCGGTGAAAGCCCCTTTTTCATAGCCAAAGAGCTCTGATTCTACCAATTCCATTGGCAGAGCCGCGCAGTTTAATTTTACAAATGGGTAATCTTGGCGTCCGCTGTGCTTGTAGGCAAGATCCGCAAGAACCTCTTTCCCCGATCCGGTTTCACCGGTAATCAGTATGGTTGTATCCAAGGGAGCGACTTTTTCTATTTTATTCACAATTCGATGCATTGCCGAGGACTGGAAAATCAGCTGAACATTATTGTTTATTTCCATATTGGTCAGCTGGCTGGCAAGATATTGAATCTGCCCTTCCATCTCGCGCAGTTTTTCCGAAGCGGTATCTACCTCATCGAAGTTGCTTAGCACTCTCTCCGCTAAGGCGCCGATTACTTTTCCGTTTTCATAAATAGGAATCCGATTTCCGAAAAGATAGCCGCGTTTTGTTTTTTGCCAGACTCCAAGCTGAGCCACTCCTGATTTTACAACCTGATCCAATTTCGTATGGGGAATAACCTCTTTGATGTTTCGTCCTATGAGGGATTCTTTATCAGATTCTAAAAAATCTGAGTAAGCTTTATTAAGATAAATAATCTTATGATCGGTGTTGATTGCCAAGATTCCTATCGTCAAAATATCAAAATTTGAAAAGTCCATTGATGTCCCTCCTTTTTTCCCTTAATCATATCACGGAGTGTTGTTTTTTTCAACAAAGTTGAAAAAAACAACACTATTTTATTTAAAAATTGCCCCAGATTGTTAAAACATAGGCAATTTGGTTTGGCATGGACTTTGCTCTTAATAAATGTCGAACATGCATGTGTTTTGTGAAATAATAAAGGAGGAGCTTAATGAAAGCAATTGATTTGACACTTACAATTTATGAAGGCATGCCCTGCTTTCCGGTAGAATGGTATCCAAAACCAAAATTCGAACACGTTCTTGTACCGGATACGGATCCCACCGGTTCTCATCGTTACGCAAGTAAAGCATTACTATTTTGCCATGGTGGTACCCATTTGGATTCGCCAATGCATTATAACTACTTTAATAATGAAAAGACCATTGACAACATTCCGGCTGATATTCTGGTTGGTGCGGCAGTATGGGCTCATTTCCCGGCAAAGAAGAATCTTGAGGAAATCACTGCAGCTGATCTGGAAACGGCAACAGCCGGAAAGAATCTAAAGGGAGTACGGCTTGTTATTACCACCGGTTATACCGATGAGAACTGGGGCAAAGAGAATTATTTCCATGTCTCTCCGTATTTATCGGTAGACGCGGCGGAGTGGATGGTTGAGAAGCAGATTGCTATGGTCGCAATCGATTTTCAAACAGACAAACCGGGGGATGCATCGTTTCCCGTACATAACATTCTGCTTAGTGAAGAGATCTATATACTTGAGTACTTAACCAACATTCCGGAGCTTCTTGGTTCTGGGTTTGGAGATGAATTTACGCTCGTCGTCGGTTCACTCAAGTTGAAAGGGCTTGAGGCTTCCACTGCCCGTGTATTTGCAATCAAATAATTAATTGTTTATGGGAGGAATCAATATGGAATCGAAAGTCTTAACATTGGAAGAGGCTAACTCCAAAACAGGAGTCTCTAAACTACAGGCCTATATGAAGCTCATGGGACCGGCCTGGCTGGCTATCGCGCTGAACATCGGAGGCGCAACGGTAGCAAATGCCGGTGCGGTAGCTTCAAAGACCGGATTCACCTACCTTTGGGCAATTTTGCCTCAGGTCTTCACCATCTGGATCGTTTGTATGCTCTTTGTCAGAGTCGCTCTGAAGACCGGCATGGGACCAATCAGCATCGCAAGAAATCATCTTGGAGAATGGGCTGCCTGGATCACGGGAATCTCAATATTTGTTGTAAATACTGTGTTCCATGCGATCCAGTATGCACTGATCGGAAATATCCTGAACACTCTAACAGGGGTATCTCCTAAAATAGGTACAATCATCGGATTCATATTTGTTGTAGCAGTTGTCCTCAATCCGGCAAAGGGAGAGAAAAGCGTTAAGATTATTCAAAAAGCTCTGCAGTGGATGGTCTGGATTCTTCTGGCCTCGTTCGTTCTGGTTCTTGTAGTGGTTCCCATTGACTGGGCAGGCGCTGCACGCGGTTTTATTCCCAGCTTTAAAGGAACACCAGATGAACTGGTTCTGCTCTCAGGTCTTATGGGTGCAGCCCTCGCAATTAATGTTCCTGCACTTGCTGCCTATGGCGCCAAACAGAGCAAATGGGGGCCTGAACGGAAGTCCCTCAGTATATTTGAGCTGACCTACACCAACATTATGATGATTCTGGTTCAGCTTGCAGTCATTATTGCTACAGCCTCAGTTCTGTTCCCACAGGGGATTATAATTACTGGAGCCGGAACCATGGCAGCTACCTTTGAGCCTTTTGCAGGAAAAGCATCGGTAATATTGCTATCCCTAGGTCTTTTTGGCTCTGTTCTTTCCACCATGGTATCGCAATGTCTTGTTTCCGGATACATCATTACAGACCTGTTCAAATGGGAAGCAGATTTAACCTCAAAGAAATTTAAAATCAGCGAAATGATTGTAACACTTTTCGGACTTTCCGCACCGCTGATCGGATGGAATGCATTTTCCATTGCTATCTACGGTTCCGGATTCAACCTTACCTTCTTCCCCATCGTAACAGCACTGTTCCTGATCATTGCAAACAAGAAAGCAGTGATGGAGGATATGAAGATAAGCCGCAAATTTAATATCGCTATGATCGTGGCCATCATTTTGGCCCTAATGGCAACTGCAAACTTCTGGGTTAACTTAATCGCAAAATAACCCCAATAATAATTCCGGCATTTGATCGTTAATTTTATACTGAAAGCCACTGTGTGCAGGGTTAAACTTTGCACATTTTGGCATAGGGAGGAACTGAAATGAAGAAATATGAAGAGTTTGATTTTTATCCTTTAGAAGGAAAACCCTATTTTGATAATGAAACGCACTGGATCTCACCCCTGAACTTTCTTCCTGAGAACCTGGCAGGAATCCCAGAGAAGGTAATCATCCATGATTGTACTTTGCGGGATGGCGAACAGACTCCCAGGGTTTCCTATTTAAAAACAGAGCGAGTAAGAATTGCACAGCAGCTGGATGAGCTGGGCGTTGACAGAATTGAGATCGGAATGCCCATCATCTCTGAAGATTTAAGAGACGCCATCAAAGAAGTCATGAAGATGAACCTGAAATCGGAAGTAGTGGCCTTTGCCCGTGCAAACCCGGAGGATGTTCGGCTTTCCGTAGAATGCGGCGTCAGAAATATCATGGTAGAGCATACGGTGAATCCCTATATGATCAAATATGCCTACAAGCTAGAAGAGGATGATGTAAAGAAAAGAATTTTCGATAATGTATCGGCTGCAAAAAAAGCTGGACTATGGACCGGATTCATGGGCTGGGACTTTTCCAGAACACCTCTAGAGTACAGTAGAAGGTTGTATCAGGCAGCAGTAGATGCAGGTGCAGATTCGCTGACTATCGTAGATACCTTTGCCGTAGCTACACCCCAGGCCATCGGCTATGCCGTAAATAAAATGAGTGAGTGGTTCCCCGGAATCCAGCTTGAATTCCACGTTCACAATGATTTCGGTATGGGAATGGCGACTGCCATGGCAGCGGTGCAGAACGGTGCTACGGTAATACATACGGCCATGAACTCACTGGGAGAACGTACCGGAAATCTGGCAACGGAAGAAGTGGCCACTACCTTCGGCATTCTGATGGGAGACAGAACCAATGTAAACCTGTCTAAGCTGAATGAAACCTCCAGAGTCATCAGCGACATTACAGGCGTTTTCCCCAATGTGAACAAAACCGTGTTTGGAGCAAACTGTTTTGGTATCGAATCAGGGGTTGTGAGCCACTATGCCGAAGCCCTTCGTCAGGCCGGCTTCAAACCCATTGCCTATCCTTATCTGCCTCATGTTGTGGGAAGAAAGGAAGAAGACTACTTCATCGGATATCTGAGCGGAAAGCTTACGATAGATTTCTACCTGAACAGAAATGGATTTGAGGCTGCTACGACAGAGCAAAGAGAGCAGGTAATGGCAGCAGTAAAGGATGAATGTTTTGTTAGAAAAACACTGCTTTCCGAAGAGGATTTCGTTGCAATCGCAAAACGCGTTATAAAATAATACAGTTTTTCGGCGGAAAGGGCAGCCGGATCCATATGGGATCAGGAGGCTCTTTCCTGGGTCACAAAGCAAGCGAAGAAAGATGCAATTGAGCTAAGGAGCGAATGGGAAGAGGAAAGAATGATGAATGAGAAACTGAAAGTAAACTATGGTGGTTTGGAGCTGGATTCTCCAATTATTATTGCTTCGGC
>JARBUO010000197.1 GCA_029239605.1 Bacillota bacterium
TGTTCTCAAGTCTTATCCTCATCGAGTTTATCTATCTGATTCTCTTTGCTACCATCGGTGCACAGCTGCTGATGAACCACTGCATTCAGTTCGTTTCCTCCGCAGCCGCCGGACTTATTTTTTCTTCCGAGGCTCTATTTGCTGCGGTGCTGGGAATTTTAATCCTGAGAGAACCCTCTACGCCGACTTTGTGGCTTGGAGTCATTCTCATCGTTGGCGCAATCGCCTTGTATCAGAGCGGATTTCCCAAGAAAAAAAGCCATTCTGCAAAAAAGTAACGATTCTGCAATTTCTCTCGACAGAATAAGGATATTTTGCAGGAAAAGAGTATCGGAATCTTCCCTGCTTTTTTGGTTACAGCAAGGATATTGTGGAATAATGATACTATCAACCATGCAACAGGGAGGAGAAAATGAAAGAATCGATGAACCAAGATGGCAGAGCAGCAGGCTGGCGTTTTGACAATAGTTACAAAAAGCTGCCGCAAATCTTTTATTCCATAACAGATCCAACCCCGGTAAAAAACCCGCAAATGGTGATTTTCAACAGTGCCTTCGCCAAGGAACTGGGACTTGAATCAGAGGTCTTGCAGAGTCAGGAGGGCATCGCAGTTCTTGCGGGGAACCGCCTCGCTGAGGGTGCCCAGCCTATTGCTCAGGCTTATGCAGGCCATCAATTCGGTCATTTTACCATGCTTGGGGACGGAAGAGCAGTGCTGCTTGGCGAACACGTTACAATGGCTGGGCACCGGCTTGATATCCAGCTGAAGGGTTCAGGACGCACGCAATACTCAAGAGGAGGGGATGGCAGGGCAGCCCTTGGCCCCATGCTGCGAGAATACATTATCAGTGAAGCCATGCACGGACTGGGCATTCCCACAACCAGAAGTCTTGCCGTGGTTTCTGCCGGTGAACCGGTTTACCGGGAGGCTCCGCTGCCCGGTGCAGTTTTGACCAGAGTTGCAGAAAGCCATATTCGGGTAGGAACGTTTCAATTTGCCGCGAGATGGACATCGGCAGATGAGCTCAAAGCCCTGGCAGATTATACATGGGAACGGCATTTTAAAAACGCTGAGGCAGAGGATAACCGCTATTTATCGTTGCTGAGGGAAGTTGTTTCACGTCAGGCTGAGCTCATTGCCAAATGGCAGTTGGTTGGGTTTATCCACGGCGTAATGAATACAGACAACATGGCTGTCAGCGGAGAGACCATCGATTACGGCCCCTGTGCTTTTATGGACGCTTATGATCCTGCAACAGTATTCAGCTCTATCGATGTTCAAGGCAGATATGCCTATGGAAATCAACCTGCCATTGCTCAGTGGAATCTTACGAGGTTTGCGGAAACGCTGCTGTCCCTTATCCGCAGTGACCAGAAAATTGCTAAGCAGCAGGCCATGGAAGTACTTGAATCTTTTGGACCAAAGTTTCATGCCGCATGGCTGAAGGGGATGCGCAGCAAGCTTGGTTTGACTGGTGAGGAAAAAGAAGATGAATCGCTAATTGGCGATCTTCTCTCTATGATGAAGGAGGCAAAAGCCGATTTCACCAATACCTTCCGTTCCTTAAGCCTGGGAAATTGGGAAGATCTGCCTATGAGCACGGCGGAGTTTGAGGATTGGAAACAACGCTGGACAAAGCGTATGGAATGCAATCCCGGCTCTGCAAAAGAGAAGTTCGATCTTATGAGAAAAAGTAATCCCTCTGTGATCCCGCGGAATCACAGGGTAGAAGAAGCACTGAAGGCAGCCTCTGAGGAGGGAGACTTGAAAATATTGTTGAACCTTCTTGATGTTTTGAAAGACCCCTTTGCCTATTCTTCCGAACAGGAGGAATATACTGACGTTCCGGACCCGTCAGGGTGCAAATACCAAACCTTTTGCGGTACTTGAACTCTTCCCACAGCCGACAGAGCCGCAACCAACGGTTCCTTTACCCTGATCGGCTGTAGATCTTAACGCTCCATCAATAAATAACACTTGTTTTTTTCAGAGGTTTCATCTATAATATGGATAGTTTTATAAAAGTGTTTTATAAAACGTTTGGTAATATCCTTTGGAAAGAGCAAGAAAAAAATGAAACGAACAACTGCGACAACTACAGACTTAAAACTGATTAATCGTAACAAGGTATATCAGTATATTTATGAACAGGGTAAAGTATCAAAGCAGGATCTTGTGGCGGCACTGGGACTGAGTCTTCCCACGGTAAGCCAGAATCTTACTGAGCTTTTTGATATGGGGCTTCTGTGTTATTCCGGTACCTTCGAATCCAGCGGCGGTAGGAAGGCAAAGAAGATCTCCGTGATTTCCGATGCCAGGATGGTCATCGGTGTAGAAATTAAAATGACACATATCAACCTTTTGGACATTGATTTAAAAGGGAATCCCTCTCCTATTAAACGTCTTGAAATTGCGTTTGAAGCCAGTGACCGGTACGGGGAGCTGCTGGCGGCGGAGATTGACCGCTATGTGGAGGAACGAGCCCTTGATCCTGAAATCATACTCGGGGTAGGAATCTCTATTCCCGGTGTGCTAAGCGAGGACAAAGGGCAGATTATAAATGCACCTACTTTGAAAGCACGGTATGTGCCCATTGAGTCTTTGACAAAGTTTATTAAATATGATACCTATATTGAAAATGACGCCAATGCCAGTGCTTTTGCAGAGCAGAACAGCAGAAAGGATCTGACCACACTGGCCTTCCTCAGTGTTTCGGAAGGCGTGGGCGGAGCGTTGATCTACAATGGTTCCGCTTATATCGGCATGAACAACCGGGGCGCTGAATTCGGTCATATGTCGGTGGTGAGCCGGGAAGGAAAACAGTGTGCCTGCGGGAAACAGGGCTGCCTGGAAGCATATATCTCCACCTCTGTTTTAGCCTGTGAAAAGGATCAGAAGGTGGATGTCTTTTTTGAAAAGCTGCAGGAAGGAGATGCCTGCTGCCGGGAATTGTGGGAAGAGTATCTGACTTTTCTCTGCATGGGAATCAATAATATCCGCACCATTTTTGACTGTGATATTATCCTGGGAGGCACGCTGGTAAGGTATATCAGGGATTCCTTTGATGACATTAAGGAGCGTCTGGGAAAAATAGCCGTATTTGACTGTACGGCGGATTATCTTCATCTGAGCAATTACACATCCAATGCCAGCGGCATCGGAACCGCACTTCATTTTGCGGTTCAGTTTATTAAGTCAGTATAAAAAATAAAAATCGAGGACTGAGTCAACATCTTGTGTTGATCTGCAGTCCTCTTTTTTTGTTGCAATCCATATTGACAAAAATTTGGTGATTATATGAGTTGTGTTGAAATTTCAATGTTTTTGCAGAAAAAAATCTAATTAGGACGCAGATTAAAACCGAATGGCAAGCTGTGATCTTGATGCAAAGTTTTCCGAAAAAATTATCATTCTGCGCAAGCTTTGAAAATCAATGCAGGAGACAAAATTAGATTAAAAAAGTGAAGATGACATTAAAAAAACACTGTTGACATGAATAATTCACAATGCTATCATTAAACCAACTTTTAGAAAACTGTTTTTCAAAAGTTATTTAAGAAACTGGTTAAAGAAAAGGAGAGAGAAAATGAAAAAACTGATTGCCTTATTAATGGTTCTTGCCCTTGTTCTTTCAATGGCAGCCTGTGGCGGCGGCGAAAAGGCCCCAGCGGACAATGGCGGTTCTGATGAAGCAGCTATGATCGGCGTAAGCATGCCAACACAGAGCCTTCAGCGCTGGAACCAGGACGGATCAAACATGAAAGCCAAGCTTGAAGAAGCCGGATACAAAGTTGACCTCCAATACGGCGGCGACAACGACATCCCGACTCAGGTAGCCCAGATTGAAAATATGATCACAGAAGGCTGCAAAGTTCTGGTAATCGCAGCCATCGACGGCTCCTCTCTGACCGAAGTTCTGAAGCAGGCCAAGGAGCAGAATATTCCGGTTATTGCTTATGACAGACTGATCATGAACAGTGACGCCGTTTCCTACTATGCTACATTCGACAACTATCAGGTTGGCGTAATGCAGGGTCAGTACATTGAAACCGCTCTGGATCTCAAGAATCAGAAGGGCCCCTTCAATGTAGAACTTTTCACCGGTGACCCAGCCGACAATAATGCAACTTTCTTCTTCAACGGAGCCATGAGCGTTCTGCAGCCTTACATAGACAGCGGCGTTCTGGTAGTACCTTCCGGACAGACAACTCAGGCTCAGGTCTCCACCCAGGATTGGAAAACAGAAAATGCACAGTCCCGTATGGAAAACCTCATCACTTCCAATGGATACAGCCCCAAGGGCAAGAAGCTGGACGCTGTAATGTGCTCCAACGACTCAACTGCACTGGGAGTAGTGAACGCACTGGTTTCCTCCGGTTACACCAAGGATGATATGCCTATCGTTACCGGTCAGGACTGCGACAAACCGAACGTAAAGAATATGTTACAGGGACTTCAGAGCATGTCCGTATTCAAGGATACCCGTACTCTGGCTGACAAGGTTGTTGGAATGGTAGATTCTATCGTAAAAGGCAGCGAGCCTGAAATTAACGATAAAGAAACCTATGACAACGGCACTGGAATCATCCCGTCCTATCTGTGCGCACCAGTTGTAGGAACTATCGACAATTACAAAGAACTGCTGATCGACAGCGGATATTACAAAGAATCTGATATTCAGTAAACGATAACATTCAAAAGATTCTGGCGGGCGGCGGCAAAACCGCCTGCCATTTTTATCAAATTGCGTGCTGACTTGCGAATGACACGGCTTTATATTCATTTTATTCTAAGGAAACGCTGCTTTTCCAAGAGTCCATTTGAAAACCAGCTTTCCAAATACCAGCCGGACAGCACACTTGCTTTTAGGGAGGATTTTTCGTGGCGAACATATTGCTGGAAATGAAGAATATCACCAAGACCTTTCCCGGGGTCAAGGCACTTGACAATGTGAACCTTGCAGTGGAAGAGGGTGAGATTCACGCACTG
>JARBUO010000198.1 GCA_029239605.1 Bacillota bacterium
TATCACAATTAGTTATAATGTGTTCGTGGTTATCCCCCTGATAACCTCATTAATCTCTAATCCCAATACCCCTTTTGAACAAAACAAACTGCTCCCCTGCAGTTTGTTTTGTTTTTTGCGCTTTCGTGCTAAAATGAAGCCGAGGCTGTATTTTCAGCAGAATCCTGGTGTTTTTCCATCAGACCACTGTCATATCAATGTTGTTTATAAGGATTAGAATCCATGGGTAAGGGGTATCTAATGAAGCAAGAAAAAAAAATGATTCTGAAATAAAATATAAAATATTTAACCCCAAGTCAATGATTATAAAATGGAAGATGCAAAACAGGAGCAAGGAATATGTACTGTATCAACGAAAGTTACCAGGAAGATTTTTATCAATCCAATATCTACCGCTTTTATTTTGGTGATTTAAAAATCGGAGTGATTGACATTGAAACCACAGGGCTTAGCCCTGATCGAAGTCAATGTATCCTCGGAGGCATCGTACTCCCACAGGAGAGCGGAAAAAAAGTTTACCAGTTTCTAGCAGAGAACCGGGAAGAGGAACGGGAAGTTTTGCGCACATATCTGAAGGAGTGGCAGGATCTGGATGTGGTTGTCAGTTACAATGGTGATCATTTCGATCTCCCCTTTCTCAGCAGACGAGCAAGATATCACCGCATTCCCAGAGAAGAACTGCCAGTTTTTTTGAGCATCGATCTTTACAGGATTCTGGATAAACACTCCCCCTTTCGAAAGATGCTTCCCAATTTAAAACAGAAAACCGTAGAAAACTTTCTTGGTCTCTGGTCCGACAGAGCCGATGAAATCTCAGGCGGTGAAAGCGTAGAAATGTATTACCGTTATGCAAGGACGGGCGACCCGCACCTACGCGATACCATACTGCTGCACAATCGTGACGATCTGCTTCAGCTCTCAAGACTGATTAAGGTTTTTGATAAGCTGGATCTGCACAGGATCGCTTTTCACACAGGGTTTGCTGTCACCTCCGGCGAAAAAAAAGCCTATATCAGGAAGCTTGCCTTCCAGAAAGAGATCTTCACGATATCCGGTATACATAAGAATACCTCTTTGGATTACAGAAGCTACCATGAAAGTCACGAAGCCTTTTTTTCATCAAAGCAAAAAGACTTTACTGTCCGTGTACCGATGAAAAACCTGAATGGCTATCACTGTGTGGATTTGGAAGAATTTCCTTATCCGCTCGGTGATTTGGAGAAATATCCGGGATACCAGAGCGGATATCTTCTTATGGGCAAGCAGGACGAAGTGAATTATGGAGAAACCAATCACCTTGCAAAATTGATCCTGAGTGAGATTCTGAAAGAAGTGTAATATTTGACTTAATCTTGATGTACGAGAAAGAGGAGCGTTACCAGTCTGCAAAAAATCCTTCATAGAAATCTGGTGGTATGCATAAATTGGTTGGTAATTTGATTGTCGATTTATGGTATAATAGTCGCAGGTAAAATAGCAACTATTATACCGATCAATACCGCGCCAGAATTTCGCTCTCGGCGAAAAGGCGCATGGCGGTATACCATAAAAGCTCTGCTTTTATGGTATAATAATTGAAACAATTCTAGAACCGCGGCTATCACACGATTCGGTGCCGCGACAGAATTTCGCAGCCAAGGAAAGACAAAATTTATTAAAAGGAAGCTACCATTATGAGAACCCGTGCAAGATTGGATTCTGTTTTTGAGAAGGCATTTCCGGTGCCCTTTGACGATAATTCTAAATTTGTCTTTTTCGGCGATGTTCATAGGGGTGACGACAGCCTTTCTGATGAATTCGGAAGAAATCGCCACATTTACTATCATGCGCTGAATTATTACTATCAGAATGATTTCACTTATGTTGAGGTCGGTGACGGCGATGAGCTCTGGGAGCATCCGCATTATGAGCATATCAGATCCGCCCATGTATCGGTCTTTGAGCTTTTAAAGGGCTTCCACAGATCGAACCGTCTGCTCATGCTCTATGGCAATCATAACATGCAGCTTCGGGACCCAAAATATGTGAAAGAAAATCTATATCATATTTATGACGAATACTTGGATCTGAAAGAAGATTTGTTCCCTGGACTCTATGTGCATGAGGCACTGTTGATGAAGCATCGCAACAGCGGCCAGGAAGTTTTTGTAGTCCATGGACATCAAGGAGATCTGATCAACGACCAGCTTTGGAGAGTCTCTTATGTGCTGATCCGTTACATATGGAAGTTCCTTCACGTCATGGGCGTAAAATATGCAGCAAGTCCGGCCAAAAACCGTATGAAACGGCATAAAATAGAAAAGAGCTATAATAAATGGAATGAGCAGCGGGATATTATGATTATCTGCGGCCACACGCACAGACCGAAATTTCCTTCCGCCGGAGAATCTTCCTATTTCAACACCGGTTGCTGCATTCATCCCCGAGGAATCACATGTCTTGAACTGATGTACGGTAAGATTATGCTGGTTTCCTGGAATATGCACAGCAAGAAGGATGGAACAGTTTATATCAAGCGAACTCTTGTAAAAGGACCCGAACCAATTTCGAGCTTTGCATCCAATGAAAAACGAAGAGAGGCAGTAAAAAAACAGACGAACGTAAAAAAAGCGTATCATATCTTGAGAAACCTCTTTTAACCAGAAGGAGAAATGAATATGTCAAATATTATTGAAATTACAAAGCAAATTAAATTAGACAGCACTCAGATGAGTCTCCTTGAAGGAACTGTAAGAAACGAAGCTCTAAAAGCCATTGCAAGGGCACTTGCGGAGAATCAGGAGAAAATCTTTGCTGCAAATAAGGCCGACCTGAGCAAGGCGGCAGAGGCAGGCCTGGCTTCTCCTATCGTCAAGCGACTGAAATTTGACGAGCAGAAGTTATCTGATGCCATCGCAGGAATTAACAGTCTGATTACTTTAAAGGACCCCCTCTGGAATAAGCTTATGGAGCGGGAATTGGATGAGGGACTGATCCTTACTAAAGTCACCTGCCCCATCGGCGTCATCGGCGTCATCTTTGAATCCAGGCCTGATGCACTGGTTCAAATCGCAACACTTTGCCTCAAGAGCGGAAATTGTGCAATCCTCAAAGGTGGCAGCGAGGCTGCAAACACCAACAAAGCGCTCTTTGAAATCATCCATTCCGCCGGAACCGGCGCGGGAATCCCCGAAGGTTTTCTCACATTGATTGAGAACAGAGCGGAAATCGATGAGCTTCTGAAGTGCCATGAGACCATTGACCTTTTAATCCCCAGAGGCTCCAACGAATTTGTTCAATATATCATGTCCAACTCGAAAATTCCAGTAATGGGTCATGCAGACGGTGTTTGTCATATCTATGCGGATCAGGCCGCTGATATTAGGAAGGCAGTTCCGATCATTGTAGACGCGAAGACCCAGTACGTTGCAGCCTGCAATACCGTGGAGACACTTCTCGTCCACAGAGAGAAAGCAGCGGAATTGCTCCCTCTTCTGAAAACTGCTCTTGATGAAAAACTTGTAATCATTAGGGGCTGCGAAGAAACGAGTAAAATCATAGCGTGTGAAGCGGCATCTGAGGAAGACTTCAAAACAGAATATCTGGACTACATCCTTTCGGTGAAACTGGTGGGCAGCTTGAATGAAGCTATTGCCCATATCAACCGATATGGCTCTCATCACACTGACAGCATTATTACAGAGGATGATGCGGCTGCTGAAAAATTTATGCTCCTGGTAGACTCCGCAGGGGTATACCAAAATTGCTCCACCAGATTCGCTGACGGGTTCCGTTACGGCTTTGGAGCAGAGGTAGGCATCAGCACAGGAAAATTGCATGCCCGGGGTCCCGTGGGCCTTGAGGGACTTGTGACCTATAAATATAAACTTTTTGGAAACGGCCAGATTGTTGCCGATTATGCCGAAGGCAGAAGTTCCTTCCATTTTAAAGATCTCTAAGCAAAAATAAACAAACCCCCTTCGCCCAAAGCAAAGGGGGTTTTTATCATTGAAATCGGGAAACGCAGTCTGTGGCTGCGATGAAAATCCTTATTCCTTCCAGTGAAATCTGGTTTAACTTGTTTCTTACTGATTTTTTGCAACGTACCCTCTAATGGTTTTTACCGCATTATCAAGATGTACACTGAGTGGAACCTCTTCGACACTGACAACATGAATATTGCAGCGGTTGATCGGAAGTAGTACTTTAAACGCCCTGCTTTCGCCGATGGCTTGGGCCATTTTGGGACTTAGTTCTCCCATCATTGAATTCGCGTTGATGATGGCGATGACGCCTACCACAACATCAACAGATTTCATATTGTGAACGATGGCATTTTCTCCGGTGGCTCCATCGTCAGCACCGGCTCTCAGCATCTGTCCGGTAGCGGCAGAATTTGTTCCCAGAGCTACAATTTCAACATTTGTTAATGCGGCTTTCAATTTTTCAACGATTGCCCGGCCAATGCCTCCGCCCTGCCCGTCCACCACAGCTATTCTCATAAATCAACCTCTTCTCTCCAGTATATGCTTCCAGTCTTATTGCATCAGTTTTATCAACTATATTATAGAAGAAGAAATTTGAAAAATCAATCTTTCACGTTGTAAAACGCACTGATTCTGGACTTTTTTGGAGTTCCATGCTATTCTGATACTGAATTCAAGGCATTTTAAATCTTGTTTTAATCTTATTTTAATTTTCATTAAAGGAGCTTTGAAGGATTGATTCTTATAATAAAACCATAATCAATCATATAGGAGGATAAAATTATGGTAACTTTAGAACAAGTAGAAAAGCTTCGTGAATATGCGGATATATCCTATGATGAAGCAAAAGCCCTGGAAAACACAGGTGGAGATATTCTTCAGGCGTTGATCGATCTGGAGCGCGAAGGCAAAGTAAAGCCACCCCAGGGCGGCGGCCAGTATCGGTCCAGCAGCAGCGCAATTGTATGCAGCCAGCAGGCCGAAGACAACAATTACAAGAACAATCAGTCAGATCACAGCAATGGTGATCGGTCGGCATTCAGCAGAAACATGAGACGGTTATTTCACTGGATGGGCGGAGTTCTTCACAAAGGAAATGTAAATTCGTTTGTGGTCGAAAAAGACGGCAATTCTGTCATGAGACTTCCCATCTCCGTCTTGGTGCTCCTTCTTCTATTTGCATTCTGGGTTGTGGTACCGCTGCTGATCGTAGGTATGTTCTTTGGCTTCCGTTATCTCGTCACAGGTCCGGA
>JARBUO010000199.1 GCA_029239605.1 Bacillota bacterium
TTGAAAAGCTGGGTGATTATGACAGTAACAATAACAAGGGCTATTTCGTGGAAAAATACTCTATGGGAGAAAGCACCGCCGGATATGATATGCCCTATCTGATTGTTGCGAAGGACGCGGAGGCGGTGGACAACTGGCTGGCACTGGCTGAACGCGCCGAAACAGAGCCTGACAAGGTTTTGGAAGAGCTGGAGGCAGGAACACTGGGGGATTTTCAGGTTCCTGTGATTTTCTCCAATATCCATTCCAATGAAACCTCCGCAACAGACTCCATCCTGGATTTTGCCCATATGCTGCTGGAGAATGAGACCATCGATTATGATGTGATGGACCAATTTACAACAGAAGGGGGGATTCGCCTTAAGGAAGAAAACCTATCTGGGATATCTTACCGCTGATAACTATGACTATTATGAAAATGAAGACGGTGAAATGGTCAAATATACCTATTCCGGCCCTGTGGATCTGGAAAAGTACTATGAAATGCAGACGAATACGGTAGCGGTGTCGGAGCTGCTGGATGAAGTATTCTTCATTCTGGTTCCTGAGGAAAACGTGGAAGGCCGGATCTATATGAGCCGCGTTTCTTCCGGCGGACTCGATCTCAACCGGGATAACTCCTTCCAAACCCAGAATGAGACCCAGAACATGCAGAAGCTTATCGGAATGTATAATCCCGTGAGCCTGACAGAGCTCCACGGGAGAGTAACGTCGTTCCAGTGCGAACCCTGCGATCCGCCCCACGAACCAAATTTTGAATATGATTTGCTGGCAAGGCACCTGATGCCGGGAGGAGAGGCCTTTGGGATTGCAGCCACATCAAATAACGAGGGGTATAACAGCTATGTGATACCCCAAAGAGATTATCTCGAGTACACCGGAGAAAAGGGTGCGGATTCTTCCAATGAGACTTACTGGGAAGACCCATGGGATGATATGTCCACCTCCTATACGCCACAGTTTGCCATGCTTCACGGCTGTGTAGGATATACGGTGGAACTGCCGGCTTATAACGACGAAACTGCAAAAGCAGCAACCTACGGACAGCTGGGGCAGTCTCACTATATTGCGGAAAATAAGGAAGCGTATTTTATAACCCAGCTTGAGATTTTCGCCAGAGGTGTTACAAATGCCAACTCCAACGCCTTTGAACTTGTTGGGCAGTGGTTCTGCGATCAGAATGATATAGAGGGTGCTGAGGCGGATCTTTTCCGTCCGGAATATGACGGGGAAGGGCAGAACGGGAACTTCTATCCCGAATGTTATATCATTCCGCTGGATCGCAGCAACCAGACCAACCTGCAGGCAGCGCACGATATGATGCAGTGGCTTTCAAGAAATGATGTAAAGGTTATGCTGACTGAGAAATCCTTCAATTATAAAGGAAAGAGTTATCCTGCGGGCACTATGATTGTTCCCATGGATCAGGCAAAGCGTTCCGTGGCAAACAGCGCGCTTTACGACGGTACACTGATTCTGGATTGGACGGTCCTTTACTCCGAGGGAATTACAACCTTCAATGAAACCCGCGGCTTTGATATGGAAACCTGTGCTGAGCCAGCTGCATACAAGTCCATAAAAGCGGCATGCGGTGAGCCTATGGACTATGCATCCTGCTTAATACATCTTGCAGATGTGACGTCCTCTCTGGATAATGGCAGAACCGGCTATCAGGTCATTATTTCCAACGCGTCAGAAGATTCCACCGCTGCCGTAAACTGGATGCTGCAAGAGGGCAAGAAAGTGGGTATGATTACGGAGGGAACTTACAAGGGAGATTTCATCTGCTCCTATAAAGACTGGGATACAGTCAGCGGTAAATTTATTCTGACCGGAACCTGTATCTCCAGAGACTATCCCGCTGCTCAGATCATCACCAAAAGCCCCGTGATCTATATCAATGGAAGACCTGCAGATACAACAAGCGGATATATCAAGTTTAACTACCTTGATTCCCGCGCATACAGCTACAACTATGACAGGCAGGCCATGGATCTGATGAATTTTGAGACGACTACCGATTTATCCAAGGCAGATATTATTATCGGGGCCAGCGCCCTTGATAAAGATGCACTTTCTAAGGTTCAGTCTGGGATGCCCTACATTGGTTACGGCTCCTCTGCTACGGGAACGGCAAGGCTTAACAATTTTTTCAACGGCATTGAACGGAATTCTGTGAAGGGTTCCATGGATGCGCTGGCTTACGTGACCTACCCCTCGGAAAATCTCATCAACGCCAGCTATATTCTGGATGGGGATGATGTGATGTACGGATACGGTGCCGGATATTTCAGCAGTGTACCGGAAGGTGCTGAAATCTTGGTGAAGATTGACGAAGACCGGGAGCCTACGGAGGGCTTTCTGCGGTCCAGTGAATCGAATCTGACAGATTTTTTAAACGGCTCCATCCAGGGGTTCTCTTATGAGGGGAAGGATAAGAGTAGCAAAGAAATTGATGTGGCGTTCTTTGCAAACACGCTGACAAACAAGGTACATCAAAGGGATGAATACGCTTTTATCAGCAACTTTGCTTTCTCCAATATGCTTGGAGAAAAATATACTGCTTCGGCTTATAGTGGCGGAGGTTCCGGCGGCTCAGGAAATAAAACGCCAGCGACTGCTCCAACACCAACAGAATTCAGCGCGGAAGAGGCGATAAAGCTGGCTGTTAAGACCTTTTCAGACGTGAGAGCAACGGATTGGTATGCAGAAAGCATTGGCCGCATCCTTCATGCTAAGCTGATGAATGGAACCACCTCTGATACCTATGGTCCCGGAGCACTGTTCGATCGGGGTATGTTGGCTACCGTACTGTACCGAATGGCAGGATCTCCTACAGTTGCGGGAAATGCTCCATTTAATGACGTGGCTGCCGGAGACTGGTATTCTCATGCAGTTGCGTGGGGCGCCTCTGCCGGCATCGTCAACGGGTACAACGGGTATTATGCGCCCAAAGACCCTGTAACGAGAGAGCAGGTGGTAACGATTCTGTACCGGTATGCGAAAACCACGGGAGCAGAAGCAAGTGCAAACGGAAGTCTTGCAGGCTTTGCCGACAGCACTCAGGTCTCTGAATTTGCAGCGGAAGCTATGAAATGGGCGGTTGGCAACGGAATTATTTCCGGGACAGCCGATACAAGACTGAATCCCAAGGCTACCGCTACCCGTGCAGAAGTTGCTGCAATGCTGGTAAGGTCTCTGGAATTGTTTGAGTAAGCTTTATAATAAAAATGACCTGTCGTAAACCGGCAGGTCATTTTTGTGGTATATTCATTGATATTTAATCTAAATGGTTGGATTTCTATCCCTTTTTTACCCGAAGCAGCTTCCCTTTTACTTTCTTTGTCTGAAATGCATTGATGACAGCCCGCTCTTTTCCGTCGAAAATCTCCACGTTGGTCACTGTTTCTTTGATATCAACTCGTCCGATATCTTCGCTGGTGATGCCCTCAACATTGTTTCGGATGGCGGAGACGAAATCAATGGCCTTTAAATTACTGTTATTTCTTCCTGCACTGAACTGAACCAGCGCTTTCTGACCTTTGCGGTTTTCCAGTTTAAACCGGCCTTTAGCGGTGGTTTTCTCCGTTACGGCTTTTGGCTTTGTACTTGTACTTGTTACGTTTCCTTTGCAGGGGATTCTGTATTCCAGGAATTTCTCCAGTTCCCGAAAACGCTCCATTTCGCTGGGGATGACCATAGTAATGGCGATACCGCGCTGATCAACACGGCCTGTTCTGCCGATTCGGTGCACGTATTGTTCTTGTTCAAAGGGTACGGAGTAGTTAATGACATGGGTAATCCCCTGAACATGCAAGCCTCTGGCAGCCATGTCTGTAGCGATGAGGATGCGGCATTCTCCCCTCTTAAAGAGGGTAATTTTTTCTTTCCGCAGATGCTGATCCATTCCGCCATGAACTGCGCAGATTGAATTGCTCCATTTCCTTAATATTTCATAAAGGTTGTCTACCTGTTCCTGGGTATTACAGAAGATCACAGCCTTCCTTGGCACTTCCCTTTCGATTACCCTCTTAATCAGGTCGACTTTTTTGAGGCCGTCAACTCCGTAATATACTTGCTTGATTTTATTAATATTTGAGACCTGTGGCTCAATCTCGATCTGCTCCGGATGGTTCATATACTGTTCGCTCAATGCACTTACTTCCGCTGGCATTGTGGCGGAGAACAAGAGGGTGACTCTTTCCTTCGGAAGCTTTTCGATAATGGCATCCAGCTGCTCTTTGAAGCCCATGATCAGCATCTCATCCGCCTCATCTATGACCAGAAACTTAATATCCTGCAGCCTGACATTCTTGTTCACGATGTGATCCAGCATTCTGCCCGGCGTAGCCACGATAACATGGGGGGTATTCTTTTTCAGTTCTCTTCTTTGATCAGCCATTGGCTGCTTTCCGTAGAGTGCCAGGCATTTCAACGCTTTATACTTGCTGATATCAGAAAAGTCATTTGCGACCTGCTCTGTCAACTCACGGGTTGGTGTTAAGACCAAGGCCTGAGGGCTCTCGTGCTCAGCGTTGATTTTTTCACAGATAGGAATTGCAAAAGCCGCTGTTTTTCCGCTGCCTGTCTGGGATTTTACGATGAGATCCTTCTTGTCCAAAATCAATGGAATAGTCTTTTCCTGCACCTCCAAAGGCTGTTTGAAGCCCAGCTCACTAAGTGCCCTCTTGATGTCATTGTCCAAGGGATAATCCTTAAACTTTATTGTGTTGCTTGTTTCTGTCACATTTGGTTTTTTCATATTTCTAACCTCTTCCTGTATTTTCATTTTCCTGTATTTCATCTTTTCGTATTTGATCCTCTCAAATTCTTGTTTCGCAAGATTCTTTATATAAACCGACGCAAACCCGCTGATCCGGGGAATTGAATCGAGCATGTCTTATTATCATACAGTATTTTAACGTAAAAATACTGTTTTGGGCAGAAGTATTTCGCAGAAGTATTTCGTATTTGTTTGGGAAAGAGAGGGGATTCATTGTTTTACTGAATGGAATATGTTACCATAGAATTCATGGAGGTGGATATTTATGAAAAAAATGTTATCCTATTTGTTAATTCTGATATTGGTGCTGGCGCTGGTCGGATGCGGAGGAGAATCTGCGGAACAAGCTGTAAAGAATACCTTTGACGCGATTAAAAGCAATGACCGCGAAACAGCATCTAAGTACATTGATTATGACGAGCTGTTAAATGTAGGAGAGTCCGGCGAGGCGTCCCTTGGAGAAATGGATGAGGAGTCTCAGGAAATGGCCGAATTAATCCTGAAACATTTTGATTATAAGATCATTTCGTCTAAGGAAGAGGGCGACACGGCAACCGTGACAGCAGAAATTACAAATGTAAATATGCAAAC
>JARBUO010000200.1 GCA_029239605.1 Bacillota bacterium
CTGTACTTTGCAGGCGAACTTTTGGATTGGGATGGGAAATGCGGAGGCTATAACCTGCAGTGGGCCTGGTCCACAGGAAAAACCGCAGGAAGGGCAGCAGCTGAGGCACTTGGAGATATGAAATGCTAAGAATACATGAAATTAAAAAAGGACTCGGAGAGAGTCAGGCTGTGATTCCTGAACGCATTGTCAGGAAGCTTGGGGTAAAGGGCCTGGAAATCCAGGAATACCGTCTGATCAAAGAGTCTATAGACGCCAGAAATAAGAGCGATATCAAACTGGTCTATTCCGTAGATTTTATTCCGTCAATGCCAAATCGAACGGTTAGCGAGACAGAGAAACGCCTCCTGAGCCAGTGTAAAAATGCAAAGCTGGAAACGGCGCCGGATATGAGCTATCAGCCAGTGCCACAAGGCAGTGAACCTATGACGAACAGGCCGGTGATTGCAGGCTTTGGTCCCTGCGGCATGTTTGCAGGGCTGATACTGGCACAGGCTGGGTATCGCCCCATCATATTGGAACGAGGGAAGCCCATTGAGGAACGTGTGAAAGATGTAGAGCGTTTCTGGAAGCAGGGCATCCTCGATGGGGAATCCAATGTCCAGTTTGGAGAAGGCGGAGCCGGTCTCTTTTCTGACGGTAAGCTTACAACCCAGATCAAGGACCCGAGAGTCAGGAAAGTATTGGAAGAATTTGTTCAAGCGGGAGGGCCTCCCGACTTATTGTATAAACAGAAGCCCCATATCGGTACAGATGTTCTGAGAAGAGTGGTACTTTCCATTCGCAGGACAATTCTGGAACACGGCGGAGAGATTTTATTTCAGAGCCGCCTCACTGGACTAGAGGTTTCATCAGACGACGACAATGTCGGAACCAATGGCAACAGTGACAAAAGCGGCAATAAAAGGATTAAAGCGGTTTTAATCAACGGCGAGACCTCCATAGCGACAGAAAACCTCATTCTGGCAGTGGGGCACAGCGCTAGGGATACCTTCAGAAACCTGTATCAAAGCGGTGTTTCCATGAGTCAGAAACCGTTTTCCATCGGTGTTCGGATCGAACATCCTCAGGCGATGATTGATGCGTCACAGTATGGTTCCAGCCGGGAAAGCAGCGAACTTGGGGCAGCAGACTATAAACTTTCCTACCGCTGCGGCAATGGCAGGGGAGTCTATACGTTCTGTATGTGTCCCGGAGGCTATGTGATCGGAGCGGCATCCCATGAAGGTCATGTGGTGACCAACGGCATGAGCTACCATGATAGAGGGTCAGCACTGGCCAACAGTGCACTGCTGGTGGATGTGAGACCAGAGGACTTTCCCGATGATCACCCTCTTTCAGGAATTGACTTTCAGGAAAAATATGAAAAGCTGGCATTTGAGGCAGGCGGATCAGACTATTGTGCACCTGCTCAGCGGGTAGGCGACTTTCTAAGAGGCATAGACGGTGCGTTCAAAGAAGACCTGAAAGCCGGGGGAGTCGTAGAACCTGAAAAATCTGCAGAAGCTCAGGTTTCAGCGGGCAATCTCGATCCAACCTATCGTCCAGGCGTTCACTGGACTGAATTGAGAACCTGTCTGCCGGAGTTTGCTGCAATCGCCATGCGGGAAGCTATTCCCCAGCTTGGGAGAAAGCTCAGAGGTTTTGATCGGGAGGATGCGGTTATGACAGGGGTGGAGACAAGAAGTTCTTCGCCTGTTCGGATTAACAGAGACGAAGCGCTGGTCGGAAATATCGAGGGTCTTTATCCTGCGGGAGAAGGAGCAGGATATGCTGGCGGAATTATGTCTGCCGCCGTAGATGGAATCAAAGTTGCTGAAGAGATTATTAAAAAATATCACTTATAAATTTGTTTTATAAACTATTGAATCTATCGATTAGCGAGTTAATGAATCCATGACTGAATCAATCAGTTTATTTAATATGCAGGTTATTTAAGTTTATTTAATCAGCTTATTTAATCAATTCATTTAATCATCAGTTTATTTAATCAAAGGAGAGAATAGAGATGCTTGAGAAGGGTTACATTCAGGTGTATACCGGAAACGGTAAGGGAAAGACCACTGCTGCACTGGGAATTACGCTGAGAGCAGCCTGTGCAGGAAATAAAATTTTCTTTGGTCAGTTTATGAAAGGCCAGGATTACAGCGAGAAGAAAGCGATTCACTGCCTTCCCGGTCTGACAATGGAGCAGTTTGGGGGCGCCTTCTTCGTCAACGGGAAGCCCACAGAGAAGGATATTACAGACGCTGAGGCTGGTCTTGAAAGAATGAGGGAGATTCTTACATCAGGAGAATATGATCTGGTTGTATTTGATGAAATTAATACTGCTTTGTTTTTTAAACTCCTGTCGATAGAAGAAGTTCTCGAAGTATTGGATCTTAAGCCGGAAAAAACAGAGGTGATCCTGACCGGGAGATATGCACCGCAGGAGATCATCGACCGGGCGGATCTGGTTACAGAAATGAAAGAGATCAAACATTATTATAATGCAGGCGTTGATGCTAGAGTAGGAATTGAGAATTAATTCGACAGAAAAAGCAAGTTTGAAAAGTACAAAAGAAAAGAGAGGAAGTGAATTGTGAGAAAAGGTATCATAGGAAAAATAGTATGCATAGGGTTGTGTCTTAGCCTGCTGTCGGGTGTATCCTCGCCGGTTTATGGCGCGGAATCCGCGACAAAGGATTTGTATAGCTTGAATAACGACGGAAGCTACAGCTTGTTTACAAACTATGTTGACGGATATTCTCTTCGTGTCGATCAGGGGATGAAGGTGGATATGGATTATTCGGGTGTTGTTGCGGTACTGGAAAATGACAGCAAGCGCATTGAAATTTATAAGGAAATCCTGCCATACAACATTAGTCAGCAGGCCTATATCAATTATTCGAACCGATTTATCAACAATAGAAACGATCATACCAGTGAGTACGACGTTGAGACAAGGGTCAATGGGAAAAAGGTTCACATTCTTCAATGGTCAAGAAATAAGCTAAGCCGTGTGAAAAACGACAAGAATTATTACGTTTCCATGGAAATTTTAAATGGTTCCCGGGAAGTATATACCATCCTCGTGAAGTCGGACAAGCCTTTCTATCTGACTGGAGGTTATCAGTATCTATTGGATCAATTTGAGCTGTTTACCCCAACAAAGTCGTCTTACATACGCCAGTCACAGGCGGTTGTTCCGGAGGAAAGAGGATGGAATCAGGAGACTGAGGACTTTTATTATAAATATTTTGGTCCGGCCAGTACTTTGCAGTGGGGACTCTTCGAGCCTGCTGCTCCAGGGGACTTTACTCAGATGAAATATCTGGAGTCGGCAATGGAGTATGAATTTCCCATTCTGCTGAATTATTCCAGCTTTGAGAACAAGTATCAGCATCCCAATCTGGATGCAAGGCTGAAGGCAGCATATGAAAACAATAAAACCCTTGAACTGACGCTTCAGACGCCTCCAAGTGATTCGGGCAACATGGTCTATGACGTGCTGGATGGAGAATACGATGAGTTTCTGAGAGACTATGCAAAAAAAGTGAGCGATTTTGATCATCCCGTTCTGTTCCGCCTTGGCAATGAGATGAATGGAGACTGGTGTCCCTATTCCAGTTATCATACTTCCAAAGATACGATGATCTTCAAAGAATTTTACAAATATATCTATAGGATCTTTGAAGAGGCAGGCGCAGACAATGTGATCTGGGTTTGGAATCCAAACGGAAAGTCTTTCCCTGATTTCAAATGGAACGATGCGCTGATGTACTATCCGGGAGATGAGTATGTGGATATCGTGGGGTTAACGGCATATAATACCGGAACCTATTATCCAGGTGAGGACTGGATTGAATTTGATGAACTGTATGATTCTCTGTATGCTGAATATAACAGACTGTTCAATCAGCCCATGATGATTACCGAATTCGCATCCAGCAGCGTAGGCGGCGATAAAAACAAATGGATTAGAAATATGTTCAACCATATTGGAAAGTATGAGAACATCAAAGTGGCTATTTGGTGGGACGGCTGCGATTGGGACGCAAACGGCAATATTGCACGGCCGTACTTTATCGATGAAACCCCTGATCTTCTTCAGACATTCAAAGAATTTTTGAATCAGAAACCGTTGTTCTGGGATATACTGGGTTAACCGGTGGATTTCAATCAGAAATGAATTATAATAAAAATAAATAAAAAAAAAAATAATAATAAAACGGGCTGACCATTATGTGCTCAGTCCGTTTTTTTGTTACTTTTCTTCTTTGTGGAGTAGAATCAAGCCCACATAAGAAACGGTATTTTTACCATTATAATATGGAATGCTACAGCTTTTTTCCAGTGCCATAACATCGATTCCGTAACCCTCCACAGAGGAAACCGCCTGATCGGGATGTCGGCATGGCTCCTCGTCCAAATAGGCACATCGGGGACATAATTTGCAGCAGCCCGCATTCAGGGGAAGGATCTTGTCAAAATGGTACTCCTCTTTTATTTTTCTCAGGATATCCCGGAAAATTCCATCGTGGATTTCCTGACCTTTCTTCATTCCTCTCCAATCCAAAGAACTGGAAAGATGATGGACCGTCTGGAAAAGCAGCCCTTGGCTGAATGTTTCTACGATTTCTTTAAGCTGACTTATGGGGCCGATTGCCGGAGGTCCCATCCAGTTTGTGTTATACATTCCGCACACATTTTTTTCACATGCCTTT
>JARBUO010000201.1 GCA_029239605.1 Bacillota bacterium
ATTGCTTGAATTTTGAATCTCCAGTGCCCTTAGTGAGCAGTGATTAATGTCGACATCATAACCATAAAAACCGCTGGTATTCCGCAGAATAATTCCGATGCTCCCGCTTCCGTACAGTTCTGAATTGCTGACAGAAACATCGCTGCAGCCGTCAAAGAGCAGCACCCCTGCATCACACTCATATTCCGAAGGGGTATGCCCCGCCTTAATATTCTTGATCGTAATACTGTTGCAGTAAATGAAATTCATTATCTGCGCATAGCGGGAATCCACAATGAATTCTGTCTGTCCCGTTTCAGCCCCTTCAATTGTGAGATTGCTGATCCCTTTCAGCATGAGGCCCTGCCCTTCATTCATCGATGACAGGTCGTACACACCCGGCTTTAGTATAATCTTTTTATTGGAAGCAATCTCCTTTACAAACTCCTCGGCAGTGCTGACCGTAACAGAGAGCCTTAATTCATCCGGAATCCATCCAAGATAAACGCTGCTGCTTTTTCCATCCCATGCAACAGATTTCCCCAGTGCCTCAGCGACTCCTCTGACTGGCAAATAGGTTGTTCCATTGTAGATAAATGCCTCGGTTTTATTGCCATTGGCATCTGTGGTCTGCAATTCACTTCCATCCGCATAGATCTTAATATTGCGGTACACCACTGAAATGCTCTTTCCAACCGAATCGGCAAATGCCGTAAGAGACATGCCGAAAATGAGCGATGTGACAAGCACGCCGCAAAGAAACCCTTTCCATTCTTTTTTCATCTCGTTTTCCTTCCCTTTTGCATCGTGATTGTTCCTGCTCAGTAATGCTGCACAGGAACTTTAATGAATCCCCTGTTTCATTTTATTGGATTTCCTCTGCCATGCGATATCCCACACCGACCTCGGTGAAGATATATCTGGGCTCAGCCGGATTTTTTTCCAGTTTTCTTCTGATATTTGCCATATTGACCCGCAAGGTCTGAATTTCGTTGGTATAAGGCCCCCAGATTTCCCGGATGATATAATCATGCGTCAATACCTTGCCCATGTTCTGGGACAGTAATTGGATAATCCGATACTCGATTGGGGTCAGGTGAACTTCTTTTCCACTCATTGTTACAAGGCGTTTCTCGAAGTTGATTTCCAGTTCCCCTAATGATATTTTATCCGCAATGGAAGCACCTGTAAATGATTTTTGACTATGTCGAAGCGCAGTTCTGATCCGAGCCAGTAATTCGGAGGTGCCAAAGGGCTTTGTGATATAGTCATCGGCTCCTAAGTCTAAGGCTTCCACCTTTTCCCGTTCATGCCCTCGCGCAGATACAACAATAACAGGAATTGCCGACCATTCCCGAATGCTCCTCAGAACGTCGATACCATCCATATCAGGAAGTCCAAGATCAAGAAGAATCAAGTCCGGACAATGGGATGCAGCCATTGAGACTGCAGTCTTTCCCTTGTCTGACTTGATAGGATGATACTGATTTGAAGACAATACCGCAGCAATAAAATTGCTGATCGAAGCATCATCCTCTACAATTAAGATCATTGGGTTATGATTCATTTTGCGCTCCCTCCAATGGCAGAAGAAAACGGAAGACCGCTCCTCCTTCCTTTCTGTTGGCAGCCTCCATCTTACCGCCATGAGCTTTGATAATCGACATACAGATGGATAATCCGATCCCCATTCCTCTTGAGGAATCAGATCCGTGCCTGGTACTTGGCAATCTGGTATCAAATAGCGTTCTCAAGGTATCCTCGGAGATTCCTATACCGGAGTCTCTTACCTCAAATACTGCATATTGTTCATCTGAGCTTACTTCCACCTCTACAGTAGAATCTACAGTGGAATGCTTTACTGCATTTTCAAGAAGATTGATCAGAACCTGCTCAATCAAAGTCCCATCCATAGGAACCATGAGCAGGTCCTCTGGGACACTGACCGTTATTTTCCTTCGGTTAATACGATTTTTAACATGGCTGACAGCCTCTGCTACAATTTCCTCCGCAGCTTCTGGTGACTTCGCAACATTCATAGTTCCCTCATTGATCCTTGTCACGGAAAGAAGATTCTCCACCATACGGATCAACCACTGCGAATCTTCCCTGATATTGGAAAGAAGTTGGTCGTGTGTCTTCTGATCCAAGCTTTCTCCGCTCTCAAGAATGACAGAAGAGGCACCAAGAATGCCGGTGAGCGGCGTTCTGATATCATGGGAGATCGCCCGCAGCAAATTGCTTCGCATCTTTTCCTTCTCGGATTCCAAAAGAATCCTCCTTTGTTCGTCAGAAAGAAACTGTCTCTCCAGTGCCATGGCTACCTGTGAAACAAGCATCCTTAAAAAACGGCTATTGTTCTGATCCAGATTTCCATTTTCACAAGATATTCCTATGACACCGAGAGACTTGCCCTGAGACAGGATTGGCATGTAATGCGCCCTGGCATTCATCAATGTATCGGTTCCAGCTCCTGCCCTCTTCTTGTTGAGGTATACCCAATGGGCTGCTTTCCGTTCTTCCTCTTGTCTCAATAGCGTCGTATAGGGATCTGTCACGGATTCCATGTAATAGCCCGCAGCGGAATTCAGCGGTTCTTCTATATAAATCACAACTGCCCGGTCAAAGATCTGAGTTATGTTCTCGCTGGTCAGTTTCACGATGTTCTCCAAGCCTCTGGTTTGAAGCAGTTTCTTATTGATTTCATAAAGCAGCTTAGTGCGGTGTTCTCGCTCTGCGGAAATCTTCACCTGAGTTTTTATTTGAAGCGTAAGAGTACTTATAATAAATGCTGCGATAAACATGATTACGAAAGTCACCGGATACTCCGGCTGGAGGGCATCCAGGGTGTAATATGGTATCGTGAAAAAGAAATTGAACAGCAGTACACTTAGAATCGAAGCAGCCATCCCGTATAAATAACCAGACGTTATCCGCGAAATGATAAGCACCGATAAAATATAGACTGTAATCACATTCTGATCATCAAAGACGAACGCATGGAGCCCCATGGCCAGCAGCGTTGCCACAGCAAGAATTCCCAGGGTTTTTAACGTATCACCCCAGGATAAAACCATATTTTCTGTTAATTTGATCTTTCTTAGCTTTCGGTGCTTTCTTTGGGGACTTTCGGGAATGATATGAAGTTCCACGTTAGGCAGCAACGCAAAAAGCTCGTCCTCCAGTTCTTTTCCAAACCATGCTTTTATGGATCTCCGATTTCGAATCTTGCCGATAACAATATTTGATATGCCTGAAATTCTTGCATACTCAGCAATGGCAGAAGCAGGATCATTGCCATTGAGTCTCACCGTTTCAGCACCAAGCCTTCTCGCAAGATCAAGTTTTTCCTGCGCCTCATTTTCATGATTTCTTCTCATTGGCTCTACATAAACAGCGACCCAAGGTGCCCGAAAAGACTCTGCAGCCCTTGCAGCCCACCGGATCGAATTGGAAGAGGGAGCCTCATCACTAATCACAACCAAAAACCTGGCGCTGATAAACGGCTCCCGCAGCTGACCACTATGCTGGTTATCATTACTTATTCTGTCAGCCGCCTTTCGCATGGTAAGCTCTCTCAAAAGGCGCAGATTTTCTTTTGTAAAAGTGAATTTTATAGAAGACCCGTACTTTCTATGACGGCAGATCTTGCCTTCCTCAAACCGCTTCATCAGTTCTTCCGGGGGAAAGTCAATGTTCTCTATCACATCTGCCAGATCAAAGAGATAGTCCGGTATTGTCTTATCGTTGCCACCCTGAACGATACTTTGAACGATACCACTCAAGCTTTCGATATTCTGAATATTGACTGTAGTATAAACATTGATTCCAGCGTTTAGCAGTTCTTCAATATCCTGATAGCGTCTCCGATTCCGCATCCCTGCAGGATTGGTATGTGCCAGATCGTCAACCAGAATTAACTCAGGTTTTCGGTCAAGTGCCGCATCTACATCAAACTCCTTCATCACAAACTTTCCATGGTCTATGCTCTTCATTGGAAGCAAAGGCAATCCCGCAAGGAGGCTGAGTGTTTCTGGACTTGCTTCGGGGTCTACAAAACCCACCACAACATCAGTACCGCTCTTAAGCTTTTCATGGCCGTTATCCAGCATTGAATAGGTTTTCCCAACACCCGCAGCATATCCTAGAAATAATTTGAGCCTTCCTCTTTTTCCTGCTCCCCCTGCAGGGTTCTGTCCATCGCTATCTGCGAAGAATTTATTATGATCCATTCTTTTCATCACCGCCTGAGAGTATTCTACTTGATCTGCCGTTAAAATCAATGCCTTTCTGAAACTCTTTATACTTTCTTTATACCCGGATCAGTTTCATTGCGGACCCCGATAATTCTTAGCACCGCAGAAAAAAATTTCAAATAGAACACTGCTTTTACTGACAGATAAAAATATAAGCTGTAGGAAAAGCTGTGAAAAAACAAACGCCGCTAATAATAGCAGCGTTTTTGTTTTCATTAAGTATTTCCTGCAATTTTCTATCGGTCTTCCAGCATCAGCGCCTGAAGTTCCGGTTCGCCTCCTGCAAGACCAATGGCATAAATGGTATACATCATATTCGGCTCAAAGGTTACATTGGGAACTGTCAACGCAACGTCAGAAGTTCCTGCGGGCCTGACCTGGAGAGTATATGTCCTTGGCGGAGCCGGAATATAAGGGGTGCGCTGTTTAAATGCAACATCTCCGAAAAGCAGTCTTCCCGTTGGAAG
>JARBUO010000053.1 GCA_029239605.1 Bacillota bacterium
AATAAAGTATTTAAGATTGCCAGTGATGAATAAAGGGGTTTGTTATGAAGATAAAAGGATATTCCTATGTAACAAGTATTGCATTGATTTCCATCATACCGTTTTTATGGGTCGTAATGTTATCCCTGAAAACCAATGAGGAGATTATAAATAGTCCGTTGGCCCTGCCCACCAAATTGGTTTTTGAAGGGTATGGAAATGCACTCGAAATCGCTCCGCTGGGGCAGTATCTGATCAACAGTGTCATCATCGCCGTGGTCAGCACGGCGCTCAATGTACTGATTTCCAGCATGGCGGCATATGCCACAACACGATTTGATTTCAAACTGAAGAAACCCATTGTGGTCATCATGAGCATATCGCTGCTTCTGCCCATCACAGCACTGATCATGCCAGTGTACTCCATCGTAAGGTTCCTCGATCTTTATGATACGAAAACTGCGTTAATTTTGGTATATACCGCGCTGGATCTGCCGATGTCTTTCTTTATTCTTCGTGCGTTCTTTTTAACGATACCAAAAGAATTAGAGGAAGCCGCATTTATAGACGGAGCATCCTTCCTTCAGAGCTACGCAAGAGTGATCCTGCCTCTGACCAGCCCGGGAATGATCACTGCAGGAATTCTTCATTTCATCTTCTGTTGGAATGAATTCCTCTATGCGCTGTCGCTCACAGCATCTCATAATGCAAGAACGGTACCGCTGGCGCTGAATTACTTTACATCACAGTTTGCCTTTGATTACAATGCGATGTTCTCTGCAGTCATCATGATGATTTTCCCGAGTGTTCTCATCTTTGTAATCTTCCAGGAAAAAATTATCGAGGGCCTGACAGCAGGGGCCGTGAAAGGTTAGGGTGAATGATGAAATTATGCATTTTAGGCGGCGGGGGAACCCGTGCTATCATATTGACAAAAAGTCTTCTTCAAAAGGCTCCGCTTCTTGGGATTGATGAAATCGTATTTATGGACAATAACGACAATGCTTTAAATATCTTTGGAGCCATGGCGAAAAAAGCAGCTTCTATCATCGACCCGGAAGTGAAAGTCTCCTATACCACGGATGCTACTTACGCTGTGAAAGATTCGGATTATGTAATTACAACGATCCGGGTGGGAGGCGATGCAAGCCGTGTACAGAATGAAAGGATTGCCTTGAATCATGGGGTTTTAGGCCAGGAGACCACCGGAGCAGGAGGCTTTTTTATGGCAATGAAGACCATTCCCGCACTGGCTGAATACTGTGAATTGATCAAGAAACATGCAAAACCGGATGTAATGGTTTTCAACTTTTCCAATCCTTCCGGTTTGGTGACACAGGCTATGAGAGATATGGGCTATGACTTTGTCTACGGTGTTTGTGATGCGCCATCCGGCTTCCTGCATCAGGTTGCCCGCTTGAGAAAGCAGCCTAAAGAGGCTATGAGAATGGATGTCTTCGGCTTAAACCATCTCAGCTATTTTACTTCCGTAAAAGAAAATGAAAAAGAGATTATCGCGGAGCTTCTGGCTGATCCAGCGCTGTATACCGAAACGGATATGCGCTACTTTGAACCGGATTTGCCGAAAAAATGGAATCTGCTTTTTAATGAGTACCTGTATTATTTCTATTATAGAGAAAAAGCTGTCGAAAATATTCTGAAGGGCGGTACCACCAGAGGAGAGTCCATTCTTGCGATCAATGGAAAGATGATGAAGGAACTTGAACTTCTCGATCCGGAAGCCGATTTTGAAAAGATGCTGGGTATCTACGCGAAGTATAATCATCAGCGGGAAATCAGCTATATGGCAACTGAATCATCTGTTCAGAGAAATGAGAATGCCGCCATTAAATTTGATCTGTACAGCCCGGAAGAAGGCGGTTATGCCGGAATTGCGCTGGCCTTTATCCAGGCAAAGCTGACAGGAACCGTTTCAGAGATGGTGCTGTCGGTACCAAACGACGGCACTGTGGATTGGCTGGCAGACGATGATGTTGTTGAGGCAACCTGCAGCATCGGACCAGGCGGAGCCGTAACGAAAAAGGATATGAAAGAGCTGCCGGACAGCGCGAAGGTGCTCATTCAAACAATGAAACGCTATGAACGGCTCGCTGCGAAAGCCATCGTTGAAAAGGACAGAGACCTTGCTGTGGAGGCATTGATGGTTCATCCTCTTGTCAATTCCTATTCCTTGGCGAAGAGCTTAGTGACAGAATACTTAAAATTAAATGCCGGGGATTTTGGCGATTGGAGGCTTGCATGAACGATCAAATAGTTTCAATGGGGAAAATATGCATCGATCTGATTTACAGTGAGGTGGAACGGGTTCCCAAAATGGGTGAGGAAGTCTTTTCGAAAGGTTTCACAATTACCCTTGGCGGAGGTCCTCCGGCAACCCTGGTTGGGCTCCATCGTCTTGGTATCCCGGTACAGCTTGGAACCTTTCTGGGAAAAGGCCAATTCAGCATGCTGGCACAAAAGCAACTGGACGGGTACGGGGTGAATTATCTTAATTTATATCAGGGAAATGAACCGGAACCGCTGATCATTACCAGTGTGATTTCCTCCGGAACTGACAGGAGTTTTGTCAGTTACCAGCCGGAGCATCCTGAAAAAGGAGAAACGGAGCGGTTCTACGCTACGGAAGGCCAGGTATATGATCTTTATAAAGGCTGCAGGATCGCCTATATTACCCTGGGATACGAAGATGTATGGAAGCGTCTTAAAAAGGAAGGCTCCATCTTGGTGATGGACGCAGCCTGGGAGGATAACATGCATATTGACTGGTATAAAGATATCTTCCCGTATATCGATTACTTTACGCCAAATGAAAAAGAAGCACCGAAGCTGACTGGCACTAAAACGCCGGAAGAGGCGCTGGATGTTCTGGCAGAGTATATCCCCAATCCCATCGTCAAGTTAAGCAAGGACGGCTGCATTATAAAAGAAGAAGGAAAGACCGTTCATATCAATGCTGCGCCACAATTTGAAAGTGTGGATGCAACGGGTGCCGGAGATGCTTTCCTTGCTGGATTAATGTATGGAATCTACAAGGGGTACAGCACCAAAGAATCCGTCATATTGGGGAACATCACCGGCGGAAACTGTGTAACCCAGATCGGCTGCCTCACTGCAGATATGGATGAGACCGGTCTTTTGAAATATTACAGCACCTTCCGCAAGTAGCTCTAAACCATAACGCAAAGTGGTTCTAAATTCATAGCGCAAACGGTAAAAATAATACCGACAGCGCAAGTACTGTCTAAATTTCTTAGCTTACGACATTTTTTTACAGCGAACATCCCGGTATGACCGTAATTCTACGGATACCGGGATGCTTCGTTTTTGCGCATTACGTCCACTGTTCTTTCCGGTATAATACGGGGAATTTGGTGTTACAGAGTACCAATACGGCGTATTCTAAATAACGGGATAGCGTTAATTTAAATACGCTGTACTCGTATGGGTTATAATAAATAAATCTATCCATCCAATGGAAGGATAGATCGATTTAACAAGTGCAATGGTCCGATTGATAATCAAGAGAGGGGGGAACAGAAATGATGGAGGTTTGTTTACTGGGCTGCGGGGGAATGGTACCTTTGCCGGATCGGCATTTATCGTCTATGCTGATTCGCGGCCACGGGAAAATAATTCTGGTGGACTGCGGTGAGGGCACACAGGTTTCCATCAAGAAAACAGGCTGGGGATTTAAATCCATTGATGCAGTATGCCTCACCCATTACCATGCGGATCATGTGGCAGGGCTACCAGGCTTTCTCCTCACCCTTGGAAACAGCGGCCGCACAGAACCTTTAACGATCTTTGGACCCCCTCCGCTGGCCTATGTTCTCAGTGCCCTAACAGTTATCGCGCCGGAGCTTCCTTATGAGATTAGATTAGAGGAATTATCATCAGAAAAGGAAAGCAGCATCGAACACGGAGGGTTTTTGATTGGGTCATTGCCAATGGTGCACGCCATTCCGTGTTTGGCATATCGCTTTGAAATGAAACGCACCGGAAAATTCCAAAAGGAACGTGCTGAGGCACAAAAGATTCCAAAGGAATATTGGAACAGCTTGCAAAAGGGAAACGAGATCGAATATGGTGGCAGAAAAATTTCACCGGCTATGGTCATGGGCCCCCCGAGAAAAGGGCTGAAAATAACCTACTGTACGGATTCCAGGCCTACAGATGAGCTGATCCAATTCAGCTGTGAATCGGACTTACTTGTCTGTGAAGGAATGTACGGAGAGAATGATATGCTGGAAAAGGCCATTGCGCGGCAGCATATGCTTTTTTCAGAAGCAGCAGAAATCGCTGCCCGAGGAAAGTCAAAGGAGCTGTGGCTGACGCATTTCAGCCCGTCCTTGAAAGAACCAGAGATGTTTCTTTATTTTTCCAGGAATATATTCCCAAATACAACGGTTGGCAAGGATCTTCTGGCAACAACGCTGAACTTCATTAATTGCTAATACTGGTGGAAAACATTAAGATCAATAAAATATTAGTATATGGCTCACTTATAGCGCCTTTATTGTTGTCACTTAGGTAAGAATAAGATTGAAATATGATATATCATCCAAATATATGTAAATTCCATAAGAATTGTGACGACTAAAATTGATTGTCTACAGGAATGCTTCAAGTATAATAAATGATGGATAAGCGAATATTCGCAGTAGAATTATTGTGTGAGGCTAAGATGTACAGTATTTAGTGGTCACTTATCACTGTACGGAGCGAATGTGAAACCGGCACACGGCTTTTATACGTGTGCTTTTTTATTTTTCAAAAACCGGGGGGTATTATGAAATTAACCTTGGAGAGTATCCCAGTAGCTTACAGATATATCTCTTGTGCCATAACATCAATATTATATTTAGCCGACGCCAGCGGTAGCATGAATATCTACAAAATAATCGTAATATTAATGCTTTGGACTATGACCGTAATAATCAATGGCATTTATCTGGAATCAGGCAGTCCGAAGTATGGAATTGTGATATTTGAAACGATAGGATTAACCTTACTGCTGATACCAACTGGAGGTCTGGACAGTCCTTTTATCTGGTATGCATTAAATACCGTGTTGCTTCTGGAGCGTTACAGGACTTTGTACAGTTGGCTTGCACTTAGCTTTTATCTTTCGGCAGGCACCATCATAAGCACTGCATTATATAATCCTGAAGATATGGTCGTGTTCCAATTGCTTCAAATAAAAACAGATATTATATTGGTATTTGTATTAATTATCATTGCCATTCGGTTCTTAACGACGATCAATAGAGAACTCAATGAGCAAGCGAATAAATTAAAAAGCCAGCAGGATGAATTAATCAAAATCAACAAAAAATTAATCTGTGCAAACGCACAGGCTGAAGAATCTATTAAGCACGTTATGTCACTATATCAAATCATGAAAGTATTTTCAGGGCATCAAAACAGTTCGGAGAATATTTATAAAATGGTTGAATATGCCAATGAAATTATCGGAAGTGAAATTTCCTTAAGCTGGACAAAACCCGAACTCCCCAATAATGATGACATTTTGGCACCGATTAAATCATCCTCTAAAGTATACGGGTATCTGATCATAAAATATCTGAATGATGAAACGAGCCCGAAATATGGATATCATTCCGAATTAATACAATTTCTTGCAGAACTCATTGTTGTCGTTTTGGAACGAAATCAAATGGAGAAAGTGGCGAGTGACTTAGCGATTCTTGAAGAGCAAAAAAGAATCGCCAACGAAATCCACGATAATGTTTCTCAACGGATATTCAGTGTCGTTTGTGCGGCCCATTCACTAAATACAAATTATCAAAAATACAATCAAGAATCAATTCGGGAGAAGCTTCTTGTAATTGACGATTCTGTTAAAGAGATTACGAAGGAACTAAAGGCTTTTATCTATCGTTTGAGTCCGGAGAAAAATAATATGCGGGGTTTTTATGACAATGTGAACAAATATCTCAATGAATTTGCTGCTTTGAATAATGTTAAAATTGAAATGGACCTATGTGGAGAAGCAGAATTATTGGGGCAAGAATTAAAACTCGCAATGATAAGGATCATTCGGGAGGCTTCAGGCAATGCTGTGAGACACGGGGAGTGCACAGATATCAAAGTAAAAATGCGTATTAACTCTGCCTGCTGCTCTCTGATGATTAAGGATAACGGAATCGGATTCTGCGTAAATGAACTGACGCAGAATCATAATCGTCAAGGCCTGGGTGTTAATAATATGAAGACCTTGACCAAACTATTTAACGGCAGGTTTCATATCACAAGTTTGCCTGGATCAGGGACAACGATAAAGATAACGATACCTGTGAATCGCATAAAAAGCAATTCAGAAAAAGAAGGAGAGATTCCATGGATATCGTAATTATTGATGATCATCCTTTGGTTCGTCAAGGATTAACCGCTGTATTGTCCATTGATGAGGATATGCGAATCGTAGGGGATGCTTCTACCGCCGAGGAAGGGATACAGCTTGTCAGCGAGAAACAGCCAGATGTTGCCATTGTTGACTTAAGGCTTGCTGGTTCCAGCGGATTGGATGTCATTGCATCCTGTAAGAAAAAAATTCCCCACTGTAAATATATCGTATTTACATCTTCCGGGAATCAAGAAGATTTTTTCAAGGCAGAGACAATTGGGGTTGATGGATATATCCTGAAACAGGCATTACCAGAAGAACTCATTTCCGCAGTGCGCCTTGTTTTTCAAGGAAGAAAATTTTTTGACTCAGAAATGATGGAATCTATTCTAATGAAAAACTGTAGGAATCCCTTTGGGGAACTTACTTCCCGAGAGCGGGAAGTATTGGAAGCGTTAAGTGAGGGACTGCGTAACCGAGAAATTGCAAAAAAACTATTTATCACTGAGTTTACCGTAAAGAAGCACGTTAGCCAGATACTTGCCAAGCTTGAACTCTCTGATCGAACTCAAGCGGCATTGTTGGCAAAGGAAAGGAGCGTCAGTTTATGAAGCTAAGAAGGCTGATATTAGTATCTTGTGTCATTGGCTTAGGTTTTGCGGGGGTAAGCTATGCGGCTTGGACAGACAATTTAAAAATCAATACACTGCTGACAACTGGTAAGGTAAAGGTTGCGTTTTCAGATCCAGTAATTCAGAATGATGAGGCAGGCGGGCTGAAAGCAGAAATCGATGGAGACACATTGTTTATAGACGGCGAAGTGACGGCTAACACAGATATTCTTGTAAAGTATACCATTGATAATAACAGTACAATTCCTGTAAAGTATGAGGAGGATGGGGAAGATATACCTGACGCCTTGGCACTGCAGCAAGGAGATACGATACTTGAACCAGGTGAAAGTGAACGAAACAACGCGCTGAGCATTTATTTTCCTGAGCCTGGTGATTATGAGTTTGAGCAGAACCTTACTTTTGTTCAGTATAATTCCAAGTCAGGAGGCGGGTGGAAGGATACCCTTAAGATTTCAATCAAGGTTCAAGTGATTGAAGAAGTTCCGGTTCTTCCGGAACCGTTACTATTGGAGGAAAATCCGCTCATAGAAGAAGATCCGGCTCTTGATGAGATAAAAGATAAAACGTCTGATACAGTTTCAGGAGTCGATATAGCGCCAATTGATGATTCCGATCAATCTGACGGCTCGGATAGACCTTCTGCCGAAATACCACAGGTTTCAGGGCAGGAAGAACGTTCGTCCAATGATGACAATTCAGATGAAATAAACTCGGAAACCAATCCGGAGACGAAATCCATCGATGAGAAGCCAGAAGGGGAGAACCCAGCCTCTGATGGAGATTCTTTAAATTGAAATGGAGAAAAATAAATTTAGGTGTTTGCTGTTACTCTTAACGGCTTTGGGAATTTATTCTCTGGAAAATCATTATGTGACCAAATTAATAGGAAGTTTTAACTTCGTTTACGTTGTAAAACCCTTCCTTTGGTGTGGGTTGGCACTGGCTATCTACTTAATGCCAGTATTAAGATACAAAAGCAAACTGAGAACCAGGAATTTTATAAACTCCTGGTCCTTTATCTTTGCAGTGGTTTATTTCAGCGTGCAATTTCTGGCCGGGCTGGTGGATGGATTTGGCAAAAGCCCTTATGAACATTCTCCTGTCGGTATTGTGATTAATCTTGTTACTGTGGGTGCGGTTCTTATCGGCCGGGAGTTTTTCAGAAGTTATTTTGTTCACAGCATGACAAAGGCAGAAAACTACAAGGTGCTTTTGACCATCAGCTTACTTTTTACAATTTTGGCGTTCCCGATGAAAAAGTATATGGACTTGCAGGGGTATGAAAGCATCGTTAAGTTTACCGCCCAATTTTTTTTACCGGAGTTCTCAGAAAATGTTATGGCCACCTATTTGGTCTTTTTAGGAGGCCCTATTGCTTCACTGACTTTCCTCGGAACATTGGAAGCTGTCAATTTGCTGTCTCCGATTCTTCCGGATCTTCAATGGATTACTGCAGCATTAGTTGGTATCCTGACTCCTGTCTTTCTCTTCACCGTCATGCAGAGCATGTTTGAAGTGGAGTCTAAGCAGCGCAGGAATAGTGATGTCCAAAAGGAAGGGCATCTCAGTTGGATTATGACCACATTGGCAGCGGTAGGTATTGTTTGGTTTGCGGTAGGTGTTTTCCCCGTATATCCTTCTGTTATCGCCACAGGAAGTATGGAGCCCATGATCCATCCGGGAGATGTAATATTGGTCAGAAAAATAACCGACATCAAAGAAGTCCAGGTTGGTGATGTGATTCAGTTTCAAAGGGATGATATAAGAATTTCTCATCGTATTATTTCAATTATCACTAAGGATGGGGTGCCGAGTTTTCAAACCCGTGGAGATAATAACAGCGCCATAGACAGTGAACTCGTCAGCCCAGAGCAGCTTCGAGGGGAAGTCATTAATGTGGTGCCCCATATCGGCTGGCCGACATTGCTCATGAAGAGCGACAAGGATATCCCCCTGGATGAAATAGAATTTTAAATGGTACGAAAGTAGTAGTAAGAGTAAACCTCCGCAGGATTTAAATGCCGGATCTTTTGTCTATACTTAAACATAAGGGGATAGGTACGAAACGTTTCTATCCATATTTTAAAGACAAAGAGAGGTACGAACATGAAAAAGAAAATACTGGTGATTGCATTAGCTATGGCTGTCATGCTGATGGGAGCGGGTTATGCGTACTGGACTGATCAGATTTCAGTTGACAGTGTTGTAGGAACCGGTGAATTTGATGTCAATATCGTCAAGGTGTCTGACGGCGGCGGTGACCGTAATCCAGGGAAAGCAACTACGAACTGGGAAAAGTATATGAAGGTTGATACTGATTTTGTACAAGGAACACCTACAAAATCACTGAACGCAACTATCAGCAATCTGTATCCCGGATCTGTTGCACATTTGAGCTTTGATATCGAAAACAATGGCTCACTTCCTGCAGTATTGGATTCCATTAATGTGGATTACGCCGCAATTACCGGAAGCGCTATCGTTGACGAAATTTATTATCGAGTTGATTATAAGGTTGTTCAGGATGGCGTTCAAGTCGGAACTCCAAAGCACTACATTGATGGTGTTGGTTTAGCAACCTTTGAATCAAAACTGAATACTCTTCTGTCTGGCATCACGCTTGAACCTGGACAGATGCTGATTATCGGTGATCCAGTTGATGAAAATGGTCAGGATCTCGAAAACAAGTACACCTTTGAGTTACCTGCAACCGTAGTAAATGATGATGATTGCGAAAACAACGCATTTGAACTTTCCTTCCAAATGAACTGGAAGCAGCACAATGATCAGGGCAGCTACAAAGTAGACTAATTTACTCTTATTCGCAAAAATTTCTATGAAATAAAGGGCAAACACCTTCGGCTCTATAGCGGGAGGTGTTGCTCTTATTCACTGGAGAATCGTGTAATAACAAAGAGGGAGAATTCTCATGAGTCGTAAAAAAAGGGGCAGGATCTATTTTATCAGAATCGGATTTATAACGCTTATCTTTGCTTTGGTATTATCAGTTTCAATGAATTACCTGTCTGATATGACCTATGCTTGTGAAGTACGTGATAACGGATATGGATTACAGGTAAAATACGAAAAATCCCAGGAACGTGGCAAACTGTTCAATATCAACAATATGGCCCCTGGAGAAAAATTTACCGAAGTAATCACTGTGAAAAACGTTGGAAAAGAGAGCTTTAAATCGCTGATAACTGCTGTCAATACGTCAAAACAGGGAAATCTCTTGTATCATTCTTTAGACTTCTCTATCAGGGAGGGAAGTCCAAATGGCATAGTACTCTTCAATGGAAAGTTAAAAGATGTTAAGGATATTAATCTCGGTACCCTAAGTACAAAGAAAAATAAGACTTATTACTTGACTTTACAACTCCCCGCTGACAGCGGCGATGAGTATCAAAAGAAAAAAGCCGGGTTTAAGTTTATAATCACCGCGTCTGCAAATAAGGGGACTAGTGGTGGCAAAGATCTTAAACATGGATATGATAAAACAGTCAAAAAACATTGATTGATGCAAAGACCTCTGCTAAACAGGGGTCTTTTATCAGTAGTCGTTGCATGTAGTTGTTTTATATATATTTGTAAGAATATGTCACAATCTATATTTTTTTTGTATCAAAAAGGCAATTTGAGCAATATAAAAAAGTTGTATTATGGAAAGTAAGTGGAAGAGACTTTGCGCAGTGAAAGGGGAATTTTAAGTCAGAACAAGGGTTTGTAATTACATAACGAAAAAGAGGGTCGTAACAAATGAAGAAAAAAAATAATCAAACGAAACTTAAAATATCCAAGCAGCAAAAAAAAATTACTGTAACGGTTTTAGTCCTGCTGATCCTTGCCAATCTAGGGCTGATTCTCAATGAAGTTATGAAAAAAGAGATCACTGAAGAAAATCAGGTCATGTCTTCTTTCAGCAACACTCCCGGCATATCCTATCAAGTCTTTTTAAAAGAAAACGCTCTATATACAGAGACGACCCTGTCGGAAGATATAGGCTACTTTTCTAATCTGATTGATCACATCGAAATTAATTTCGAAAATAAATATCAGGGAGAAACTGGAACGGCATATAAGGGAGATTACATGATAATAGGACAAATTGTCGGTCTTGAAAATGGCACCGAGGAGTATCTCCCGGCTTGGACGAAACAATTTAACATTACATCAAAAAAAGTGTTTCAATCAACGGATGATCAGTTAACAATATCTCATAATACAAATATTGATTACAACCATTTTAATACTTTTACCGAAGAAGTTGAAAAATTGATCGGCTACAATTCACCGTGCATGATGAAGATTTTCATGCGCATCAATTATACGATTACGACTTCCGAAGGTGAAGTAACAGGAAGCCTGGAGCCTGCTGTCACGATTCCATTGGGAGAAAGCTATTTCAAAATTGTTAAGTCCGGATTCGATGAAGTGAAAGAGGATATCACCAAAACAGTTGAAGTACCGGTTCCGTATGATTACACTAAAATCATACTGTTTTCAACAATATGCTTATTATGTTTCATTTCTCTATTCCTTCTTTTATCATCGTCAGAACCAAATGCCACGGATCTTCAAAGGAGACGAATAAAAAAACTGCTGAAAATTCATGGCAATCGAATTGTTGCAATAGAAAATGCTCTGATCTATAGCAGTTTGGATCTTTGTTTTGTCCATTCTATGGCTGATATTGTAAAAATTTCAGATGAAATCGAACGCCCGATCTTTTATGCATATAAGGATGATCCTGCTGAAATTTATGAGTTTTTTGTAATAGATAAAGAAAAGGTGTATCTGTATCGTACCATTGAATTAGTTGCATCTGACGAACAGACGGAACAAAGGGAAGATGCAAATAATAAAATTGCCTCCTAAAATAACCAATCAGAAGCCGAATGGAATGAATCAGCGTTTTTCTAAATCCCAAAGCAGCTATCATCAGCTGCTTCGGGATTTTCTACTGTAATTTCATAATGCAGAAAACTGAGATACCGATCTCGTTTGAAACAGAATCCTGGTTTTAATAATTTGATTGGCATAAATTTTAACGTTTTTTTAGGGGAAGAAAAATGTTATAATGGAACTCAAGTACTGAGTCAAACATTCTTGAAAAAAACGGAATTCTTGAATTCTTTTTCATACGGCTCGACTTGTAGATGATTGCAAATCTTAACAAATTGAGAGCGGAGTTGGTGTAACATGATCAAAGTATTAGTAGCAGATGATGAACTTCTCGTACGAATTGGTTTAAGAACAACCATCGAATGGGAGAAAAACGGTTTTACCATCGTAGGAGAAGCCAAAAACGGAAAAGAAGCCATCGAACTATTTGAGAAATTTGATGCGGATATTCTAATAACTGATATACGAATGCCAGTATACGATGGACTCGAAGTGATCAAACAGATTAAAGATAAAAAAAGAGATCTGAAGTCTATTATTCTTACCCATTACGATGATTTCTCCTACGCACAGAAAGCAATTAATCTCGGCGCATCTGAATTTATTCTGAAAAATAATCTGACATCTGACAATTTATTGGTTATCCTAAAGAAGCTTTCAGAGGAGCTGAAGCCGGAAAACAATAGTTACAAAAACTCCGCAGATACAGATCATCTGTATTACGCACTGGAAAAAGCGATTCTAACAAATATATCCAAAATTGAGTACAGGGGACTGATGAATATCCTGGGGGACAATTCCTTTTATCCTCACTTCTTTGTCGCTTATGGGAAAATCAGTTATAACGACGATCTTGAGATTGATTTGTACAACGGTGAATTTCTCAAAAATCTTTCCAATGTATTTGTCAGTAAAGATAATGTAAGACAGGCGATGATGCTGGTGGAGGATCATCTGGTTTATCTTTATAACATTGACTTTAAAACAGAGGACTATAAAAAGGAGCAGGGGGAAATCACCAATATTCTAAAACGAAATATCAAACAATTTTTCGACCTGGATATGTATTTCGGCGTAAGTTCTGCAGGAAAGAAGCTTTCCGATATCCCGATGCTGGTAACGGAAGGAAAAAAGGCCTGTGAGAGGTGCTTTTTCAGTGAAGAAAAAGTGATTGTGTACGACCCTTCTTTGGAAGCAATCGGAGACGAGAATGTTAAAATCAAACCCGATGTGGTCAGGCGCTATCTCCATAAATCTGATATTGACGGCTTATGTTCTTATATTGAGGAACGATTTGACAGAGTATTCCCAACTTATAACAAAATGGGGGTCAGGAAGCTCTTTATCGATTTTATCAGCCTTGCTCAGATTATCCATCAGGAGAAGTTTTCGGAAGAAGAAGTGGTCAATGATGAGAAATTCAAATATCTTTATTTTGATAAGCTTGCGGATTTCCGAGCAATTAAAAAATACGTGAAAGATGTATACCGCTTTGTTGCAGGAAAAGATGGGGACAAAACGTACTCGTATTACATTAATAAGAGCATACAGTATGTTCAGGATCATTACGAAAGAAACATCACCCTTGATGAAGTTGCAGAATATTCCCAGATCAGCAAAAGCTACTTCAGTCTGCTTTTTAAACAGGAAACGGGAATTAACTTCTCTGCGTTTTTGACCAATTACAGAATTGAAAAATGCAAGGAGTATATGAAAGAATCCCATTATAAGATTTATGAAATTGCTGAGCGAGTGGGCTTTGATAATCCTTATTACTTCAGCAAGGTGTTTAAGGAAAAGGTAGGGATCTCCTGCAAAGAATATCAGAAAAAATATTATAAAGAAAAACAATCTTAATCAAGACAGGCTTCGAAGTGTTGTCTTGAAAAATAGCTTTCTAACAAAAATAGCTTCCACTGATCGAACAATCACAGGAAGCTATTTTCTTTTCTTATAAATATTTTAGCAGATCAGTCATAAATCCCTGCTCAATTGTAACGAGATTTTTAGCCAAATCCATGCATTCTCTGGAAGCATTTTTATATTTATTGATATACTCACTGACTGATTTTATTCCCATATTACAACCATCAATCATCAATTCAGCAATTTTATGGGTATCATCATTTATCATCAATTTCACTTCTGTGCTAATCCAGGAAAATGCTTTTGCCATTGCAGGCGGATCTTTCTCTTCTTTATGATATTCATTCAGTATTTGGTGGCATTGATCCCCAATCTTGATATGCTTCTCGTTGTATTCATTAATAACGGTCTTGAGCCCCTGATCCTTTGTAAACGGCAGCACCTGTTCCATACTATTTGTAGCCGACTTACATCCGGAATTACATTCTTTCAAAAGATTGATACTGTCCTCATTCATAAAAGCACTCCTTTCCTTAGTACATTTAGTGTTAATATCCCAAAGGGATCATTTTTTATTCAGAAACAAAGAAAATGCTGCACTTACATGCTGATCTGTAAGGGGAGCTTGAATGTTACAGTAGTTCCGATATTTCGCTCACTGACCAGTGTGAGACCGGATTGTTCTCCGCAATAAAATTTGATCCGGTCATCTACATTCTTGATGCCAATTTCAAGATACTTGCGATTGCTTGGCTTTCTGTTGATCACATTTTCCTTCTGTTCTTCGGTCATACCAACGCCGTTGTCGGACACCTTGATGTAAAGATACTCCTCTTCAGTAAAGGCCGAAAGCTCAATTAATCCGATGTGCTCAATGTTTTCAAATCCATGAAAGATAGAATTTTCAACAATCGGCTGAAGAATGAACTTAATGGTCTTGCATTCCAGAACTTCATCAGGAATGTGATATACGATATCAAATACATCTCCATATTTGTACTTTTGAATGGAAACATAGTTTTTTACACTATCAATCTCTTCGCTGAGTGAGACCAGTGTATCTTTTCTGGAGAAGTTATATTTCAAAAGATTGATCATGGACGAAGTCATCGTGCTGACAATAGGGGCGTTCTGCAGCGTTGCCATCCACCGGATGGAATCCAGTGTATTATAAAGAAAATGAGGATTGATCTGGGCCTGCAGTATCTTGAAATCCATTTCTGCTTTCTGCTTCTCATTTTCGATGGTGCGTTTGATCAGCTGATCGATTCGTATCACCATCTTATTAAATGTCGCTGTCAATTCTCCGATTTCATCATTATTGATGACATCCACATTAACATCAAGATTGCCTTTTTCAACCAGCTTCATGCTCCTTCTCAAAGTTATGATCGGCTTCGTAATACTATAAGAAAATAGATACGCAAAGAATGCGGTGACAATAAAGAACATGGCAATCATCTTTACCATCTCAACAAATAATTTTCTGATATCCTGAAGGATGTTATTCAGCGGATGAATACTGATGATCTTCCAATTGCTGTATTTGATGGTATCCGATACGATAATGCTGTCTTCCCCAAAAACCTTGTCAGTGAATCGGAGGTTTGTTTCTGATAAAATCTCCGGGTGCTTAAAGATGACTTCATCCAGGTAAGCATTAAAAGGAAAGGTAAACAGTGTTTCGCCATCGGGGTCCACAACCAGCATTTTGTTTACCAGAGTAACCGAGGCGGTGGAAATCAGCTCTCGCAGAAAATCATAATTGATGGCAATGATCAGGAGACCGTAATCGATGTGATTTTTATAATCGTAAATATGTTTGGAATAGGTCAGGGTACGAGCATTGTAAGAGCTATGATATTTATATGTATAGGAATCCTTGTAAAACCCGTCACCGGTTTCATTAGAGATGATGTTTTCAAAGGAGTGTGCCAGATCTTCTGCCTTAATTCGCTGATCACTGACGTATACATTGCCATTCTGACCGATGATATAGACGCCTTTCAGGTAGGCATGGGCACTGACGGTGGTCTCCAGAAACTTATCAATCTCTTCTTTATTCTTTCCGTCCTTTCGGGACAACTCTCCCAGGATACTGGAATTGTTTGAGAGCAATTCGGCGGTATTGTTGACAGTGCTCAGAAAGAACTCAAGGTTGTACTGAGTCTTATTGGCCAGTTCGATGGAATAATTGATTTGGTATTCCTTTAGCGTATCAAAAAACAACGAATAGAGAACATAACCCACCAGAGATAAAAGGATCATTATAAAACAGGTATAAAATAAGAAGATTTTATTTCTAATACTGAAAAATTTCATCTATTCACCCGACCTTGTCTTTAGAATGTCGTAAACATAAGGATTTCGAACCATTATACCACATTGTTACCATGGATTAACATTAAAAATAATCTGAATATTAGTAAAATATTACGATGAAACGTTTCGGTTGGACAAATATTTAACGATCGAAAGTGTTAAATTTCGTAATATATTTGATTCAATTTAACCATTCGATCTTTATAATGAAGGCTAGGGAATATTGTTTGAAAGTGTAATTATTCTCGAACAAGCAAATTTATAAGGAGGAGAAACATGAAAAAATCAAAAGGTCTCAAAATTTTAGCTGTGGTACTGGCCGTTTTGATCCTGCCCATGAGCATGGTAGCATGCGGACAAAAGGCGGAGCAAACGGAAGGTCCTGCAGCGGGCACCGATGGATTCAGCTGGGATATGGCCAGCGGTTCCACTCTCAAGATTATGTTCAATCAACATCCTTATGCAGAAGCGATCATCAAGAAAATCCCTGAGTTCACGGAGAAGACAGGGATCAAAGTTGAGTATTCGCTGACTCCGGAAGAAAATTACTTTGACAAATTAACCATAGCGCTGAATTCCCGTTCAGGAGATCCTGATCTGTTTATGACAGGAGCTTATCAGATTTGGGAATATGCGCCAGCTGGTTACACAGCTGATCTGGATCAGTTCCTGAACGATCCGAATATGGTAGATCCCACTTATAATGTAGATGATTTTTATGAAGGTATTATCGGAGGTCTCAGATGGGACCTCAAAGCAGGACATAAAACTGGAAGCGGTCCGCTGTGGGCTCTTCCTTTAGGGTTCGAATCCAACGTGCTGGCTTACAACAAGAGAGTCTTTGATGAACTGGGACTTACCCCTCCCAAAACAATGGAAGAACTCCTTGCTGTATGCGGTAAGCTGAAGGAATTCGGCGGCCCCGGAACCTATCCCCTTGCAATTAGAGGAGCAAGAAACTGGGGAACCATCCACCCGGGTTACATGACTACATACTCCAACTACGGAGCCGTTGATTTCAAAGTTGAAGATGGAAAATTGGTCTCCCAGGTAAATTCACCTGAAGCAGTAGACATGACTGAGATGTGGGTTAAGCTGATCAAAGAAGGCGGAGCGCCATCCTGGTCCAGCTATACATGGTATCAGGCAGGTGCTGACTTTGGTGCAGGAAAAGCGGCAATGCTGTTTGATGCAACCTGTAACGGATACTTCCAGAATCCTGAAGGCGCATCCGAAGAAGCCGGAAATCTGGCTTGGGTAGCTCCTCCGCTTCCGGAAGGAAAGACTGAGATCAATTCCAACCTCTGGACCTGGTCCATGGCCATCAATGATGCTTCCAAAAACAAGACCGCTGCATGGCTGTTCCTGCAGTACTTCACAAGTGCTGATTACCAGAAATGGTCTATTACAGAAGGCAACTGCGTAGATCCGCCGAGAAAGTCAGTATTTGAAAGCCCGGAAGTACAGCAAGTTCTTGCATCCAATACCGGATACATTGAAACCTTCAATGCGACCGTACCTGGAACCACAATTCAGTTTACACCACAGCCTCATTTCTTCCAGACCACCACTGAATGGGCAGCAACCCTTCAGGATATCGTAGCAGGGAAATACAGCTCCGTTCAGGATGCTATGGACCAGCTAAAGGGCAAGATGGATGAAATCGTAGAAGACGTAGAAGCTGAATAAATCAGGCAATCAGAAGAGAATAAGGGAGGGTTCCCTCCCTTATTCTCTCTCTTGAATGTATGTTCGCTGCTTCATAGAAACTATATTTTGCGGATTCGGCTATGATTTCATTTGTGAAACAGTATAAGAGGAGGATGGATACAATTGGCGACACCAGCAAACATCTTGAAAAAGACAACCGGTAATATGAAAGACTTTACTTTGGAAGAAAACAGAATACCTCTTTCCGTTAAGGCACGGCCGTATCTCATTATTCTTCCGGCGCTCCTTTTGACAATCGGTATTTTATATCCCTTTGCAACCGCTATTTATTATTCGTTTACAGACTTTTCCTTTCGATCCATCGACTATAAGTTTGTAGGATTAAAAAACTGGATCAATATGTTTAAGTCTGATGATTTCTGGCATGCATGTCTTGTGACAGCCCAATACGCCATTGCGACAACAGGAACCGAGATGGTTGCAGGACTGGGGATGGCACTGCTGCTCGTAAGAGAGAGCAGATTTACGAAAATATTAAGAATCGTTTTGATTTTTCCCCTTATGATTGCGCCTGTAATCGCAACACTGATCTGGCAGCTCATGATCAACAATTCTGTCGGCATCGTAGAAAAATTCCTGAATTTATTCGGTGTTTACAATTTTCCCTGGGCATCCTCAGCATCTACAGCGTTGTTTACAGCAGCTATGATCGACTTCTGGGTTTATACACCGTTCGTCATGCTGCTCATGCTTGCAGGACTTCAGTCATTGCCCAAATCGCCCTATGAATCTGCAAAAATTGACGGCGGATCGCCGTGGTTTACCTTTAAAACATTGACACTGCCTCTTTTGAAGCCCTTTATATTTATCGCCCTTATCTTCAGACTCATGGCATCTATGCAGGAGTACGGCATCATTTTTGCACTGACAAAAGGAGGGCCGGGAAACACCCTGATGAATCTGTCCTTGACCGGATACAACATGGGATTTGCATTTTCAAATCTGGGTAAGGCAGTACCGTTCTTATTGGTATTATGGCTTGTCATTTATATCATAAGTCAAAAACTTGTTGGCGCATGGCTC
>JARBUO010000054.1 GCA_029239605.1 Bacillota bacterium
GCTTTAGATCAGGTTTTAACGCTTATTCGATAGAAATAGATCGGCTTAAGGAATTCCACACCATGCTGTACGCAAAGCCTTCCAGTACAGTCCTGACGGAGACCATGGGCTGGTCTTCCGATAGAATGACCGGCAGCGTCAGCGTTTTTCCTGCCCTAGTCATCTTAAGCTCAATGTCACCTTTCTTGTAGGACACTGTTGCACTCAGCTTGTCAGCCAGGGCTGCAGCTTCAGCGTAAACCATTCCGCCGTTCATTACAGGAGAGACACTGAAACGGATGGGTACTCCCTGCCAAATGATGGCGATTCCAGACCGATCTCTGACATAGACCTCTTCTCCTCCGAGAACGGTCAAAAGTGCTTGGATATCTTTGATCTCATTGGCTGGACACTTCATATAATCCCTGTCAATTACCACGAAATCGGCTAGTTTTCCCGCTTTTAATGATCCCTTGAGGCTTTCTTCAAACTGTCCGTAGGCAGCCCAGATGGTAAACGCCTTGAGGGCTTCTTCCCGTGTCATGGCATCCTCTATGTACCATCCGCCTTCCGGCTGCCCGTCCCGGCTCTGTCTTGTCACTGCAGCGTAGAGTCCGTGATAAGGATTTACGAGTTCCACCGGCGCGTCAGAGCCTCCGATGATGATGCTCCCGGCATCAATAATTTTTCTCCAGGCATATGCGCCCTTCATTCGCTCCGCACCGATCCGGTCTTCTGCCATGGTCTTGTCAGAGGTTGCATGCGTCGGCTGCATGGACGGCAGGATGCGGAGGTTTGCGATTCTCTTGATATCATCAAGGGTAGATACTTGGTAATGCTCGATTCGCAGTCTACGGTCTGCTTTTGGGTCTGCTTTGATGAGCTTCTCATAGGTATTAATCACCTGATCCACTCCCCCATCTCCGATTGCATGGGTTGCAATTTGATACCCGCTGTCGTAGATTTTCTTCATTACTGCGTAAAGTTCATCATCTGTATATTGATAATTGCCGATATGACCGTGTCTGTCGCTGTAATCCTTAAGAAGTGCAGCGCTTCTGGAGCCCAGAGAACCGTCTGCAAAGAGCTTGACAGCGTTGACGCTGTACCGATTATCATAAAGCTCCTTTTGCGGAGGATTGTTCTTAATGTACTCCTGCTCCGCTCCGGCTATGGTTCCTCCCCAGTCGCCACCCACCAGTGAGTAGACCCGAAGTTTCATCGTTCCCTTTTGATAGAGTTCTTTAAACAAGCCGATGATCCTGACATTGGATCCGGCATCCATGGCGCTTGTGAAACCATAGGACAAGAGCTGATCCTGCGCAGCCAGAATTGCATCCATTTCTCTGTCATCACTTAGGGCAGGGATCATCTTCTGAACTGGTTCCCCTGCAGTATCCGTCAGGCATCCTGTGGGCTCACCCTTTTCGTCCCGCAGGATCTCTCCACCCTGAGGATCTTTTGACTCCTTTGTGATGCCTGAAAGCTGCAATGCTTTGGAATTGACCCAAATCATGTGCCCATCGGTACGCTCCATTACAACTGGATTATTGGGTGCCACTGCGTCAAGCTCTTCTTTGGTGGGATAGGATTTGTCATCCCAGATAGTATTGTTCCATCCAAAACCCTGAATCCACTCTCCCGGCTGCACTTTAGCAGCCTCTGCTTTCACTGCGGTGAGAATCTCTGCCTTTGGCTTCCAGAAAGCATCGATCTTCATCAGGTTTTCACCCAGCATAGGGATATGCATATGGCCTTCGATCAGGCCCGGAATCACTGTCTTTCCGTCCAGATCCGTGACCCTTGTGTTATTCCCGATGAATTTTTTTACAGACTCATCATCGCCAACGTAGATCAGCTTTTGTCCTTTAACCGCAATAGCCGATGCGGTAGGATGCGCTTCCTCCATGGTATAGACATTCCCGTTTATGTAGACGCTGTCTGCCAGAGTCGTTTCAGCGGCTGACTGAACGGGCGCTGTGCTGAATACAAAAATGAAAATGACAGCCCAGGCAAATAAGGTCTTTAATCTCTTTTTTCTCATAAATACACCCCCTGCTATGTATTATAGGACAGGGGGCTTCATTTTTTTATTTGATTTCCTAGACAAGTTCTGTCAGCAAGTGCAGTTTTTCAATCGCAACCTTTCAATTGCTGCTTTTCAGGAGCAGTTTTGACATGGTTCTGCCTGCCTCCTATCTGTAGGGGATAATCTCCAGCCAGTATCCATCGGGGTCGCAGATGAAGTAGATACCCATGCTCGGATTTTCATAGCAGATGCAGCCCATCTCCTTATGCTTCGCATAGGCTCCGTCATAATCATCTACTCTGAAAGCGATGTGAATTTCGTTGTCTCCCAGGTTATAGGGCTCTTTTTTGTCTCTCAGCCAAGTCAGTTCGACCTGATGGTCTGACTCATCGTTTGCAATAAAAACGATGATAAAGGAACCGTCAGAGGCTTCCTTTCGCTTTACTTCTTTTAATCCCAGCGCTTCCTCATAAAACGCGATGGACTTCTCCAAATCAAGGACATTAATGTTGTTGTGCACAAGTTTAAATTTCATAAAATACCTCCTTGCGTAATTCTCTAATCTTGATCTTTCTTATCTTTCCGGCTTTAGCCATTGCTTGTTTTCGTTTATTTTATCATAAGTATGGTCCACTATAAATAGATATCTGACAGCTCCACAGCCTCCATTTGAATTAATTTGTTCACGCTCTCAAAGGGACAGATCTTGGGAACAGGTACGCCAGTCTCAGGACGGATTGCAGGAAGCATGACGGTAAAAGTACTTCCCACGCCTTCCTCACTTTCCAGCGTAATGGCGCCCCCCATTACCGTAACAAACAGTTTAACAAGATGGAGTCCGATGCCTGTACCTTCTGCTTCTCTGGACTCTCCGGTATTGGCTTGCCCGAAACGTTCAAAGATACAATTTTGTTTATCTTTGGGGATTCCGATGCCTTCATCTTGAACACGAATACAGACCATCGCTTTGCCTTTATATCGTTTGCCGTACAAAAACACGCGGATCGCTTTTCCGGGCCCTGTGAATTTTAAAGAATTGGAGAGAAGATTCAGCAAAATGCGTTCAAATTTTTCTTCGTAAAAAGATATTACTTTTCGCTGCAGTTCTGTTGAAAAAGTAACTTTGATTTTTTTCTGCAGAGCAATGGATTGAATGGAATCCACGATGGATTTTGCTAAGAAAACAATATCATAATTACCATTGTTTAATTTGATATTTCCGGAACTGATCTTTGTAATGTCCAGCAGATTGTTCACAAGGCGAATTTGCCTGTTCACATTTTGTGTAATGGTCTTTATGTATCGAACCGCCTTGTCCGGCATATCCCTATACTTTAGTTCCATGGTCTGGATAGCAGATTTTATAACAGTCAAAGGCGTACGGAACTCATGGGTAATGAGATAAAGGAATTCATCCTTTAGCCTCATAGACTCAATCAGCGCATCATTTTTTTCCTGCTCCGCCTTTAGTAGCTTTTCATGAACCTCTTTTAAAGCATTTTGACTGTTTACAATTTCCGTAAAGTTTCTGGAGTAGCTGATTCCATAAAGAAAACTTCCGTCTTCACTGTAAATGGGAGTTCCGCTGTATAGCAGATAGTACTCTTCTCCTGCAACTTTAACGACCACAAGCTCGTCCTTGCTTCGCTCCCCGTTTCTGACACGGTTTGGGATCATTCTTTCAAGGGGAATCTCATTACCGTCAATGTCGAAATATTTAACGGCATTGAAGACATCGCTGACTCCGGAGAATTTCTTAGAAACCTCCTTTACAATGTTGTTTTTATTATATAAGTAATTTCCATCTCGATCCACAACAGTTATGTTATCATAGGAATTATCCAAAATAATCTCAAGCAGCTCCTTATTCTGACACAGTTTTTCTTCAAATTCCTTCATTTGCGTAATGTCATGATGGCATATGATTGCAGCCATCAATTGATTTTCAATATTGTAAACGGGTACTGCATTCGCCTCAACAAAGCGAACTTTATCATCGCTTTTTATCTTCATAACAAGATTCCTGATCCGGTCTCCTCTCAAAACGCGAAATGCAGGAAGGCTCTCCCGTGTAATCTTTATATTCTTTTCATCGAAGCATTCGTAACCGGTATGGACCTCTTCAACCGGAACATCCGGACAAACATGAGAATAAATTCTTCGCGCCTCTGCATTGGACATAAGAACGCTGCCCTGCCCGTCATAGATGATAATTGCATCATTTAAATTCTCAATGATAGCCTCCAGCAGTTCATTTTGCTGCTGAATCAAGCTTGCCTGTTCTGCAATACGCTTTTTATTAACCACCTGCTCCGTGACATCCTCCATGATGAGAATGATGGATTCAACTTGACCGCCTTTCGCAATTGGAGTCAGAGTATAGTCCAAATAACAGGTTGAACCCCCTCCCAGAACGCTTTGCTTTTCCTTAACATGGCAAGTATGATTTGCTGCAGCAGCCTTTTTCCATGCCTGCTCTTCATCGCTTCCCTCGAATTCTGTAAAAAACTCGCTGATCATTCTTCCATAGACCGCTTCTCTGGAGTGGTGCGAACTCGGCAAATAATCCAGAAAGCGCTGATTGGCCTCATAAAGCATAAAATCCGGTACCGTAAAAATGCCTACGCCCTTTACATTGTCCGAGATCAGCCTTGTCAAATACTGACTGCTCTGCTCCAATCTCCAGTGCGGCAGCTCTTCAAGATGATAGCAGATAGCTCCGTCGTCTTTTGTAATTTTCTGAAGGGTTACCTTCCTTGCTTCCAAAAGCTTGGTAAAGAGATAGGTCTCAGTTTTTCGGTTATAGTTCTCTGGATTTCTGTGTATGCGAAGCAATTCAAAAAGAATGAAGTCGGTCTTTTTTCCGACGATTTCTTGAAAATGGAATTTCGTTGTCTCATAAAAAAAGACACTGGCGTACGTTATTATTCCATTTTCTTCCACAATATAGCTTTTTCTTATTTCCGGTTCTTTCAGCATTTAACCTCTCCTTGTATTACAACTTATCAACGGCTGAAGATGGGCTAGCAGCGAGGGGTCCTCCCTTCGCTCTCATTTTATTCGCAGGGAACCAATGCTCCCTTCTGAATAAAAAAAGAGCAATACTTTAAAGTATTACTCAGTAAGCATTACATAGTCTACCTATAAGTTTACTTTTAGATTGGCTTTAATTCAACTTACAGCGTTCCTGTTTTTTCAACAGTTTATCCCAGATTTCGACGCAAAGAATGAACCGTTGAAATTTTTATCCAAAAAAAGCCTTAGCTGCTGAAGCTCCCTCTGTTCTGATCGAAAGACTTAGCAGAATAACAATTTTACAGGAGAATACATAATATAATTGTACAAAATAGCACACACAGACCAGAAACCAGCGGAGGTTATATGCCATATTTTAATAAGTTTAACGAGCCATGCATTACATACGGACAAATGAATCTGCTTTTTACCATAAGGGTTCTCTGGCGGGAATTAGCCACCTGGACCAGGGCCTATATGGTCAACACGGTTTATGGATTGGAAGTAGCAGAGGAGGTATTTAATCGCTTATATCGAATTCCAGAGGATTTCGGCAACATATTAAAAAACTTTTTCGGCTATGACAATTCCGTAAAATTCGTTCAATTGCTGTCACAGCAGATCGTTCTGTTCCGTTCTCTATTGGAGGAAATGATAGCAGGCGATCAAGAAAAAACAAATGACACGATCCGGCAACTTTATCAGCTTGCAAATGAGCGGGCTGCACTAATGCATGAGATCAATCCCTATTGGGATGAGACCGAGGTCAGAAATGCAATCAATGCATTTTATCAGTATACGATTGACGAAGCGTTTGCTATTTTATCCCAGGACTTTTCAAAGGACATCAACCTATATGACCGACTGCTTCACCATGCCGACACCATGGGAGATCACTTTACCCAGGGCTTATTTCAATATATGACATTAACCGCTCAGAATAACTGCTGCAGGATTTCCAGGTAGGCCGTTCCGCTTTAATGTCCAGAATCGTAGGACAAAAGAAAAACCCCCAACTCCGAAGACTTGAGGGTTTGATATCTTGCGATTAACGTTTGCTGAACTGGGATGCTCTTCTCGCTTTTTTGAGTCCGTATTTCTTTCTTTCCTTCATTCTCGGGTCTCTTGTCAGGAAGCCAGCTGCCTTTAAAAGCGCTCTGTATGCTTCTCTGTCTCCGCCTGCGAGAGCTCTGGAAATTCCGTGTCTCAGCGCGCCTGCCTGACCTGTGAATCCGCCGCCTCTTACTGTAGCAACGACGTCAAACTTGCCTTCTGCACCTGCAACCTCGAAAGGTCTTCTAACCTCTCTCTTGAGGATTTCCATTCCAAAATAGTCTTCCAGAGACTTTTTATTTACTGTGATATTGCCTTTACCAGGGATTAATCTGACTCTAGCAACAGAAGATTTTCTTCTTCCAGTACCTGTATATTGCAATTTTGCCATTTATGATTTCTCCCTTCTTAAAAATTCCAAACTTCAGGTTTCTGTGCTGCGTGCTTGTGCTCCGGACCAGCATAGACCTTAAGCTTTTTATACATCTGTCTGCCTAACTTTCCGTTGGGCATCATGCCTTTGATGGCATGTCTGATAATTTCTTCGGGTTTCTTCGCCTGCAGCTTATCAAAAGTGATCTCGCGCAGTCCGCCCGGGTAACCGGTATGTCTCTTATAGACCTTTTCTTTTCTCTTATTTCCGGTTACTTCAATTTTTTCCGCATTTATAATAATGATATAGTCACCGGTATCTACGTGTGGTGTGTAAATTGGTTTTCTCTTACCTCTCAAAACAGAAGCTGCTTCGGTAGCTAATCTACCGAGAGTTTTGCCCTCAGCATCGATTATATACCATTTTCTTTCAACTTCATGAGGCTTCGCGATAAATGATTTCATCTTAAAATCTCTCCTCATAGCGTGTTAAATTGTATTACCGAAGCGTTTCACCCCACTCCGGTGGCCAACTATCGTAAAATCCGGGGCTAATGGATTTTTACACATAATGCACAAACATTATAATATTTTACCGCGGTCTTTGTCAATGATAAAAAATGAAAATCCACAAATTAAGCCGTTTTTCTTAATGTATCAGTAATAAACTTGGCCCAGTCACATAGAAGCGTGCAGGTAACCCCTCCCTGAAATCATAATTTGAGACAGCCATTAAAATCCTGTCCACACCGTCCTCTATCTTAAGTCTCTTCCTATTTTCAAAAAAAGAAACATCCTCTCTGCGGCAGATTCTAACAGCACCCTGGAATTGCCCATGGCTTCCTCAATGGTCATCACATCATTCACCGAGGTCATAATGCTCACCTTTTGATCTTGATAAGCAGACTCTGCTTCCAGCCCCATACTTCCGGTTAAAATCAAAACCGGTACATTCCATGGCCTGCAACGCTTCAGCACTCCAGAGGGTACCTTGCCAAATTCCAGAGACTGCCGGTCGATTCTCCCTTCTCCTGTAATTACAAGAGATGCGTCCCGAATAATCTCATCAAATCCTGCCAGATCGAGAATGACCTCAATGCCCGGCTTCAGCTCCGCATTTAAAAATCCACTGAGGGCTGCGCCCATTCCACCTGCCGCACCGGCACCTGGAATCTGACGGATCGATCGCCCCAGTTTTCGCTCCACATGCAGAATATAATGCTCCATAGCCTGATCCAGATCCTTTAGGTTTTCTTTTTTTACGCCCTTTTGTGGGCCGTAGACATAGGTAGCGCCGTTTTCTCCCAGAAGGGGATTCGTAACATCACAGATCACTGAAATCCTGATATCAGACGTCCTCTCGAGAATCCTTCCCGGCTCCACGGAGGCGACCCTTCCAAGATTTTCTCCACAGCCGGTGAGCCGTTCCCCCTTTTCGTCAAGAAATACTACACCAAGGGCTGTCATGGCACCCATACCCCCGTCATTTGTTGCACTTCCGCCGATGCCGATTACAATATTCTCTGCCCCGCGATCCAAAACGTGTTGTATCATCTGCCCCGTTCCATAGGAGGTTGCTTTCATTGGGTCATTGCGCTTCCCGGCAAGGGTAAGTCCTGATGCCTGTGCCATCTCCAAAACCGCTGTTTTTCCGTCGCGCAGATAGCCGATGACGGCACTGGTTTCTTTGCCCATTGGGCCCGCTACCATCAATTCCTCTTTTTCACCGCCCAGGGACGACAGAAGCGCCTCAACAGTCCCTTCTCCGCCGTCTGCCATGGGAATCCCAATCAGCTCTGCCTCCGGGAAGTGTTTTTTCGCATACCGCGTCAGGCAATTGATTATCTCACCGGAAGTAAAAGACCCCTTAAAGGAGTCCGGTGCAAACACAAACTTCATAGTACCCTCCTGTTCTGCCTCAACTGTGAAACAGAAAGTATATGCAAATCCAGCATCTGTTATTCATCCTTTTTTTTGATATGTATAAAAATTTTCCGACCTGTCCACAATCAGGGCATCAAAGGATTTCACCTGACTGCGCAAGATACGCTCTTTCCATTATACCAGAATCTCCATCTCATGGTGAAGGTTTGGAGGGTAATATGTTAGAGAATAGACAGAAGACGACAATCATATGGAAGACTGTGTGCGTGTTAGCCGCGTTGATGCTGGGAGCATTTCTTGGTTCCCCTGCTTCAAAGGATCTGACAGGTCAAATTTCAGAATCAATATCAAAAGTCACCATTCAGGCAGTCAAAATGCAATATTTACATAATGAAGACACGGATGCACAGCTGCAGGCCGGAGAAGAAAAAGGGAAACAGACGGCTGCATTTCAGAAAACCACAATGCAGGGCCTGCGGGAACTGACCGCGGAAACCGAACAAACGGCAGTTCAGACACAGAAGCAAAGCGAAGAAGGGGCCGCACAAAGCGGAGAAGGGGCGATTCAGACCGGGGACACAACAACAGAAGCATTTGCTGCTCAGACAGCCTCCTTCAGTTCACCTGCAAACCAGTCGTCCCAGGACCTTATTCCCAACGCCAATCGTGGCGGGGCTGCTTCAAGAAAAGAAGTTGACGTTCTGATTCATCTGATCAATGCAGAGGCTTATGGGTTGTCATACAAGGCAAAAGTTGCCGTGGGACAGGTTGTAATGAACCGTTGGACAGGCCCCTATTATGGCGACGATCTCCTTGCCATCATGACTGCGCCTCACCAGTTTACACCAATTTACAACGGTTCGGCCTACAAAAAAAAGATCGAGCCGGACTCCGTCCAGGCTGCCTATGCAGTGCTTTCCGGGACTGGCGTTCCTGAATTGACCGATGACACCTACTATTTTGTCAATCCGGATTTCACACAGGACAAGACCATCGAAACAAAAATGCAGTTTGTCTGCGAAATTGAAGGGATGCACTTCTTTAAGCCCCCTGCAAAATAGAGACAACTTCCCATTGATAATTCCTCCTTAAGCTTAATAATACAAAGTTCTTATAATTCTTTGTGAGGTAAGGTAGCTCAGAGAATGATAAGAAAAAGCAAGACGCCTTCCGGTGATTTCTCTCCGGAAGGCGGCCTTGTTTCAGAAGTCCAAAAGGGAATCCATTTTGGACTTTTTTATTCCGTTAAACCACTTTGATCTTTCTCCTCAAACACCAGGGGAGGCATAAACTTTTCATTAAATCTTTGGGAATACCTGCTGATTACAACGGGGTCCACCAGCCTGATTCTGCCGGATGAAGCTGCCAAGCCAAGTATCATACAGCCGCAATGTTGAAGCTGTCCATATGAGAATCATTATACGAACTGCATTGCAATCATGATCTTTTACTTCAATTTTCCTTCCAGAACCTGCAGCGTTTCCTCTGTACTGAGAACCTGGCAGTAGATCTGGTTCATAATTTTCAGCTCTGCATCGTGAAGGGTGATGTCGGGGGCTGCGCAGGCATCTTCTACGCAGATGACACGAAAACCCTCATCAGCAAGACTTCTTACCGTACCTGCCACGCACTGATCTGTTACGACACCAGTTACCACAACGGTATCGATGCCGATATTGCGGATCAGCTGGGAGTAATTTGTTCCGAGGGTTACACTGTCCGTTGTCTTATTTACGACAATTTCCTCCGGCAGCGGCGTCAGTTCATCAATCATTTCCGCTTCCCTGGAATTGACATAGACGAAAATTCCGTTCCATCCTTCGGATTTCTGAACCGGAGCCCTGTCTTCTCCATCAGGTCTCAGGCAGGCAATCCGTCCAAAGGTTACAAGCATCCCCTTTTCTCTGAAATACTCAAGGAGCCTTACATTGTTGGGGATTACGATATCATCCAACCGGTCGTGGAAGGGAATCCAGCGCTCCCATTCTCCAGCCTCCTGAAATTTCAATGCATCGCCGAAATCTCTCAGTACAAATTCCTTTTGCATATCAACGATAAGCAGTGCCGTTTTTTTCGGATCTACGATGAAATCCGGGAATTCGGTCATGGTTTCATAATAAAAAGATAGATATTTTGGATTTGGTTTCATTTTTTAGTCCTCCTTATGCTGTTCCCGAGAAACGTCTCAGTCTCATGCGGGGTGTTCTACTATTCTGAAAGAATCGGCGGTTTCACCTTGAAGCCTTTCGTCGTTACCGCCGCATAAACGATTCCAATGGCAAGCCAGACGCCTCCAACCTTTAATGCTGTCTCTGACAGATGAATCCAGAGATAAAAACAGATCAGGAAGCCCAAAGCAGGCAGAATCAGATAGGAAACCACATTGTGCTTCTTCTGTTTGATGAAATAAAATACGATGACTGACAGGTTGACGCACATAAATCCAAAGAGTCCACCGAAGTTCAGCAGCTCTGTCACCAGTGCAATATTCATGGTAAGCGCGCCTACGATGCCGATGACGCACATGATGATAATGTTGTAGACTGGCGTCTTGTACTTTGGATGAAGATGGGTAAAGAATTTCTTTGGAAGCACCTCATCCCTTCCCATCCCGAAGAGCAATCTTGCAGCGCTGGATTGCCCTGTCAGGCCGGCGGTCAAGGTTGAGAGGACTACTGCAAAGGTATAAAGTCCCGCCATAGCTGCCCCACCTGCAAGCTGGGCCACTTCAAAGAGCGCGGTGTCAGCAGATGCAAATGTCGTATAGTCGGGCCATACCAGCTGCGCAACATATGCCTGGAGAATGAAGATTCCCCCGCCCAGCAGGCAAGCAAGAATTGCCGCTCTTCCAATATCCCTTTTGGGGTTGACCGCTTCTTCTGCCATGGTTGTAATCGAGTCAAATCCCAGAAAAGAGAAGCATGCGATTGCGCCTCCGGCGATGAGCATGCTGGACGAGAATCCATCAGCACTCACAAAGGGATTTGAAGAAACCAGCGTTCCTTCTCCGGTTCCCTGGGTTACCGCATAAGCACAGACGACAATGAAGATGATTACGATTGCGCCCATGATTCCCACAAGGATCAAATTGGTTTTGGCAGCAATCTGTACTCCAAAGTAATTCACCACTGTAACGACAGTTGCGATAATGAATACCCAGGCGATGTAGGGAACAGCGGGAACAGCAGCATTTGCATAAGATGCTCCCACCATGAATACCACCAGCGGCACCAGAACGTAGTCAAGAAACATTGCCCAGCCCGCGAAAAAACCAAGGTTGTGGTTTATGGCACGCTGTGTATAGGTGTAAGTGGACCCGGCAACGGGGAACGCTGCCGCCATATGCCCGTAGCTGTAAGCGGTAAAGAGCATTGCCACCATAGCCACAATATAGGCAAGAGCCAAAGTCCCTCCGGTAATAGCGGATGCGCTGCCATAAATATATGCCGGCGCAATGGGGGTCATAAATGCAATTCCGTAGATCGCGAGATCCTTAAGCGTCAGAACCCGTTTGAGCTGCTGTTCATACCCCATGTTTTCGGTTTTGGATGTCATAATTGCTCACCTTCCTTTTCCAGTTCTGCCGCCATATTTCTGTAATGAGTCGTTGCCCTCCTTTGACAAAGTACAACACGCCTGAAGCGGTGAAATTGGCGGCAAGTAAATTATAATTTCAAGGAATAAGAGAGCAACAATCATGCCAAAGATTCCGCATCATATGAATCGAGACCGAATCACCAGAATTGGAACATTTCCATGCAGCAATACATCTGCTTGCTTTATTTCAATCTGCTACCATTTCGTAGCACTAAAAAAAGTGGCGGAACGCCACTTTGAATCAGACCGTATGATTGCGAAAGAAAACGCAATTCGTCGATTTAGTTACAGTTCTGCTACAAAAATGTAGCAGGCGGCATCCCATAGTGCCTTGTAAAATTCACCTGCAGCCGTCCCCGGCCTGCATGAAGTGCCTATTCAGCACTCTGCCTGCCAGGAACACGAATATCCAGCTGTTTCATCTTCAGCTGCAGATTTTTTCTGGCGAGACGGATTTCTTCTGCCGTTGCCGAAATATTCCAGCCGTTCTTCTCCAGCATCTGTACCAGATATTCCCGCTCAAAAGCGTGCTTTGCCTCCTGATAGTGCATCTGAGAGAGATCTTTTTCCCAGCCCTTCTGTCCTGAGATTTCTTCCGGAAGCATCCGGGCTGTTATCACCGGGCCGTCGGAAAGAACAGTCAGACGCTCTGCCAGGTTCTTCAGTTCTCTGACGTTTCCTTTCCATCGATAGTTTTTCAGGGCTTCCATGGCTTCCTTGTCAAAAACCAGTTTGCCCCTTCTTAATTCACTGGAATAACGATCCATGTAGTGTTCCAGCAAAAGCGGAATATCCTCCGCTCTTTCCCGTAAAGGTGCAATATTCAGTGGTACCACATTAATCCTATAATATAGATCCTCCCGGAATGCACCCTTTTGCACTTCAACCTTTAAGTCCTTGTTGGTTGCCGAGATCAGACGAAAGTCCACGCGAATGGTTCTGGTGCCACCCACCCGTTCAAACTCCTTTTCCTGAAGGACGCGCAGCAGCTTGCTCTGAAGCTTCGGCGACAGTTCTCCGATTTCATCCAGAAAGAGCGTTCCCCCTTTGGCCAACTCAAATCTCCCGGGTTTTGCCGCCACAGCCCCGGTAAATGCACCCTTTTCATGTCCGAACATCTCACTTTCCAAAACGGATTCCGCCAAAGCAGCACAATTAACCTTAACCATCGGCCCTCCGGGATTCAGGCAATTTGCGTGGAGAAGGCCAGCCACGATCTCCTTTCCCGTTCCGCTTTCCCCTGTGATCAGAACGCTGGCATTTGCAGGTGCAATCTTCGCGATCTGTTCTTTCAGATTTAGAATTGATGGGCTGGCCCCGATCAATTGTGTACTTCCTTCCATGGAGGAAATCTGCGTCCGAAGCGTTTGATTTTCAGAATTCAGCTCCAGAAATTCTCCTGCTCTCTTGATATTCAATAAAAGCTGATCGATCTCCAGAGGTTTGACCAAATATGTGTAGGCGCCCTCTTCCATGGCTTCTACTGCTCCGGAAATGGAACCCTCCCCCGTAAGCATAATCACCAGAATCTCAGGATACTCCGCCTTGATCCGCTTGAGTACTTCAATACCGTTCATCTCCGGCATGACCACATCTGAGATCACGATATCCCAATGATCCCGCCCTAGTTTCTCCATGGCTTCGGGACCGCCGGATGCGGTATCCGCCTCATATCCGCTGCTTCGCAGAATTTCCGAATAAACCTTCAGAAAGCTTTTGTCATCATCTATCAACAATATTCTATTCATCACTCAACTCCTTTCCCGGAAGAACAATCCGAATTCTTGTCATATCATCGTTATAGGCCTGTATGGTCCCTCCGTTTCTCGAGACTTCTTTGGAAACAATCCAAAGGCCCAGTCCGGTCCCCTTCTCCTTGGTGGTGAAAAACGGCTGGAAGATTCTATTGAGGTTTTCCATTGGAATCCGTTCCCCTGTGTTGGAAAAGACAAGTTCAACCATCTCATCACGGAGCCTTTTGGCAGAAATTCTCAAATCCCCTCCCTTAGGCATTGCGTCAATAGCGTTGGTTATAATATTGAGAAAAATGTGTTTAAAAGAGTCAGCATTCCCGTAAAGCCACAGTGGTTCCTCCTCAATGACAAAGCTCACATTGATCCTGCGTTTTACCATCTCCTGCCGCACCAGCAGAAGGATTTGTTCCAAAAGGCTTCTTACGCTGATCTGTTCTTTTTCTGCCCAGGAGGTTCTGGAAAAATCCAACATGTTATAGATAATCTTCTCCGCTCTGGCGACGCTTTCGTTGATCTCTGCCATCGCATCCTCCTGCTTGTCCGGCTTTCCTTGATTGGCTTTCCACAGATAAATCGCACCCTTGATCACCGCAAGTGGATTTTTTAGCTCATGGGTCACCCCTGCCACCATCTGGCCTACGCCTGCCATCTTCTCCGATTGGAACAATTCCCGTTCCATCATGACCTGCTCGGTAATTTTGCGGCTGTGAACCACAACCTCCTGAATCCCGCCGGACTCTCCATAGACCGGATAACTGGATATTTTATAGATATTCTGGTACCGAATCACTTCACTCTCGCTGATTTTTCCTTGCTCCAGTGTAGCTTTCACAGGGCAGCCGCTGCAGGGGGAATCCTGTCCGCAAAGGAGCGCATAGCACTTCATATTAGAAATGATTTGCGAATGCTCATTCGTATCTCCATTGGCATGGTTCTTTGTCTTATCATTCATCCAGCTTTGTTCGAGGTCCTTACGGCCTAGCTGTTTCAGCCCCTCTTCATTCATCATGGAGATGGAATAGTCCGGTTTGAGAATCATCATGACTCCGCCAATGCTGTTCAGCACTGTTTCCATCTGACTTTTGCCATAGATCAATGTGGCAGTATAGTCCCTGATTTCTCTGCTCATTCTATTGAATGCGTCTCCCAAAAGTCCGATTTCATCCTCTGATGTGACCTCTACCTGACGAAATTCTCCTTCTCCGATTCGCTTAACATCCTCGGTAAGTCTCCGGATTGGTTGTGTCACTCTCCTGGAAAGACTGTAAGCCAGTGCAATACTTGCTGCCAACAGTGCTGCCGTAAGGCTCCAAAACCCAAAGGTAAGGTATTCCGAACCCACGGAATACTCCGATTTTCCCACTTCAACACCGATACTCCATCCCAGAGTTTCAACGGGAGTATAGGCGACAATCTTGTAATCTTTCATTACCATAAGATTAAATGCGGAAGTTTTTGTTTCTCCTGCAAGCTGCTGGGACGCTGTACGCGTTTTGGCCCCGTTTTGGGTACCACCGCTCCCGTTTGGCGTACCGCCGCTCCCGCTTTGCGGATCACCCCTCCTGTTTTGCGGACCACCGCTTTGATAGGAGTCTACGCCTCTTTTTCCCTGGATCATATCGTTGATGATCCGGCGGTAGCTCTGGGGTGCATTGCGATTGCTCAGAAGATTGGTCTGAAGCCGGTTCCCCCTTTCACTGATGATATCCATCATATCAGGATGATAAACGACATCCCCTTCCTCGGTAATTACAAATGCAAATCCGCTGTCCCCGATTCGAAAGTCCGCGATAGAGGCCGCAAGTGTCTTTAAGGACACATCAACGCATACAACGCCTCCCAGTTCTCCATTGAGATAAAAGGGGCTGGAACAGGTGATGATCCAGCCGTTCCCGCCATAATCATAGTATGGGTTTGTCCAGACGGCTTTTCCATTGGGATTTTCTGTCACCGCTCTGGTATAGAAATAATCACTTCGCTGATCATGATTGGGATCAAAGGCCTCATTACTCAGATAGGGAAAAACACGAAGCAGACCCTTCGCGGTGACCATATACGTATAGGTCACGTCGGGGGTCTGCTCCCTGATGCCCGCCATGGGCACTTCCATTCCTTCTGAATTTTTAATTTCCTTGATCAGTTCAGGGGTAAGAGAGACATCGGCAGGAAGGAAGATATTGGACTTTCTCTCCTCCCACCGGGATGTATCTTCAGCCGAATCCGGCTCTCTCCCGAGAACATTCCGTTCATCCCGCAGATATTCCTGCGGAAGACTGCTTCCGTCTTCTTGCCTGCTCATGACAGCAACAGCCCAGCGGGATAGATTCACTGTTTCGTTTTCTATATTTTTCAGATCCTTTTGCAGTGCCGACGCCTTCTCTTCCACAATGGTTGAAAGGCTCTCCTCTACCCGTTCCTGTTCGATTTCATTTGCCTTATTTACAAAAAAGAGCGTGAACAATAAGAAGGGAGCCAGTCCTATGGTAATGAATAAAAACATCGTCTTTCTGATAAAGGATTTTTTCACTATTCGTTCCTCAAGCTTTCCAGTGCACTTAAACGCATAGCCCTTCTGGCTGGAGAATACCCGGCAATGATGCCGATTGCTGTAGAGAATACCAGCGCACCCGCCGCAACCCACCATGGAATGATGGAAACGGTGGAGCCCCCGCCGCCAATGGAGCCAAGCATTACAGACATGATACCACTCAAAACCGTATTCATCAATAAGGAAAGAATAAAGCTCAAAATCAGACCTATAATCCCGCCGAGAAAACCGATCATGCCAGCCTCCAGGAGAAACATTCTGCGAATATCTCTCAGGTTAGCGCCGATGACCTTCATAATGCCAATTTCCTTGGTTCGTTCATAGATGGCCATGATCATTGTATTTGTAATTCCAAGAGCCGCTACCAGAAGGGAAATCGCACCGATGCCTCCAAGGATTCCCTGTATCATTCTGGCGGTATCCTGCATGGATTTCAGCCAGTCGTTGAGGCTGTTGGTTTGAAAGCCCATCTCTCTGATTTTGTTGCTGACGTCCTCCACATCGTTGATGTCCCCAACATAAACCATGGCAGATTCGTAGGTGTTATCTTTATTCGATACGCTCTCCTTCCGTGCCCGCTTGGCCTCGTCTCTTATGATTTGTAAGCCCTCCAGGCTCATGTAAACGTTATATGCCGAATCATCGCTGGGGTTGGCCAGGATGCCGACACCTTTCGTTTTATACTCCTTGTACGTAACTTTTTCTTCATTGCTGCCCTGGGGCCGCTTCTGTCCATACCATTCGTCTGCTGTAATAATCATCTTATTGGTGATGACATCTACCTGGGCTTCTCCACCCCAGGAACTGCCCCAGGTCTTTTTGGGGTTATAGAACCAGCTGGGCACCTGATTTCCGAAGACCACCTCAAATTTATCCCCTGCTCCAAGCAGTCTCCCATCCTGGAGTTCGTAGCCAAATTTCTGCATAACTTCAGGCCGAATCCCAATGACAGAAGCCTGGGCAATATACTTGCCCACTCCGAAGGAGAGATATTCCTGAAATGTCGGTGTTACCGCATCGACCCCTTCTATTTTCTCCATTTTGGTAATTGCCCTGTCGTTTAATACTCCTTCCTGATCTTTTCCGCCGCCACCTCCTGTCGGATAAGCTCTGCCGCCACCTCCGCCGTAGACATTGACCAGGTGGAGATTACCATAGCTTTCGATCTGTTCCTGGAAGCTGGCGGAAAGACCGAAACCGATGGACAGCATAACGACGATGGCGCAGGTTCCCACCACAACACCCACAACTGCCAGTATGGTTCTCGTCTTTCTTCGAAGCAGATTGCGGAAGGCAAGACCGATTAAATCCCGATTATTCATCGATTTCCATCTCCCGGTTTAATTTCTTTCTTTTCCTGCGCTTCCAGATAAAGATTCCACCGCCGGTGAGCACCGACACGACTGCTGCCCCGATGATCCATGGCAATTTACCGCCCTTGGCTCCGCTCGTATCTTCCGGCGGCATTTCCTCCTCCCAGGCTGGCATTTCTCCCATTATATTAAAGGAGAATGGACGTTCCAAAATCTGTTCGTCTCCCGAAGCATCCTCATAGGTAAAGATGATCTTTCCTTCCATGGTGCCAGCGTCTCTCGGAATAAAGGTGAAATCATAGGAATCGCTCTTTCCGCTCTCCATATTGCCCACAAAGTAGCTTGTGGATTCCGGTGTGTCAAAATTTCCCTCAGCAGTAACCCTGAGATTATTCAGCGTTGTTTTTCCCATGTTGTAGAACTGGACCGAAACCCCGCTCTGCATTCCCGTATAGAGCTCCGGCGGTGCAATGACATCATCCACTTCCAGACGGGTTTCCTGCATGACCGGAATGGAGATCACATCCTTGGAAGTCAGCGCATTTCCCGATCCGTCTTCATAGGACATATCCACAGTAAGTGGGGTTGTTTTCTGCTCAGCCCCCGGCTTTACGGAAAGCAGCAGGCTATAATCCGTTCGCTCCTTTTTCCCCAGACTGTCAATGTAAAAGGAATTGCTGCTGTTCACCGGTATGATGCTGCCGTCCTCAGAACTTACAGTAACCTTAATGTTCGAAATTTTATGGGATGCACTGGTGTTAAAAAGTCCAAGGTCCAATAAAAACTGATCCCCGGCCTGAACAAAGGTTCCCCCATAGCTGTAATCATCCACCATAAGCTGGGGTGTCTTGGATTCGGATGTTCCGGAAACATAGACACTGGCATATTGTGTTACCGCGTCAGTATCAGTGGTACCGGAAGCTGAAGAAACAGAGATTTTCAAAGTATAGGATTTTGCTTTTGCACTGGAATCCGGGAACAGTGTAACCGAATAGTTCTTGCTGCCTCCTCCCGGAATGGAAGACTCTACAAAGGCATTTCTCGACTTGTTGAGGATGCCCTCGGGAACTTCGACGTTAATCTTTACGTTTTTCAATGCCGCACTGTTTTTATTGGCAACATCAAAGGTCAGGTTGAAGTTATCCTCTCCTGATACCTCAGAAGGAATTGAAATATTGGTGATTTCCGCATTTTTCACCGAAGTGCCGGATCC
>JARBUO010000202.1 GCA_029239605.1 Bacillota bacterium
GGAAGTCTTTTTATGGTATAATAATCGCAGAAAGCTTACTATTGCGATTATTATACAGATTAAGTACCCTGCGAAAATTTCGGATTTAAGCGACTGGAGTGCCGAAAACGCAGATGGCGATATACCATAAAAAGTTGTACTCTTTATGGTATAATAAGATAATTGGGTGCAAATCGACCGGATCTGACGGCTTGCACCGATCATCTAATCATTGCATTGATCTTACAATGCTATGATAATTGTAACGCACAGAATGAAAGTGGGGGGATACCTATGGGGATGAAATTTAAAAAAAATATGATTTATATCATCACTGCAATACTGATTGCTTCAAGCTTTTCGTCTGTTTTTGCAGCGGAAAGCGCACCGGCAGAGGAAAGCAGAGGACAATATAAGCAGCCTGATGCATTTAAAGTAGTAGGATACTACTCCGGTTCTCTGTTTGATGAGCCTGTTTCAAGCCTTCAAACGGACAAGCTGACGCATGTGGTCTATGCATTTTTGATTCCAAAAGCCGACGGAAGCCTTGTGCCTCTGGAAAAACCGAATCAGCTCAGAGAATTGACAACCCAGGCACACCGTGACGGCGCAAAGGTGTTCATTGCTCTCGGAGGCTGGTCCTATCAGGGAACTCCACTGGTTTCTGTATTTGAAACCCTTGCTGCATCTGAGACGTCCAGGGCTGAACTGGTAAAAAACATCTGTGCTTTTCTTCAGGAATATGAGCTTGACGGGCTGGAACTTGACTGGGAGCATCCCAATCAAACTTCCATAGGAAATTATGAAAAACTCGTTGTCGAACTGAAGGAGGCTCTGAACAAAGAAGGGAAGGAGCTGACGGCTGCGCTGAACGGAGCATGGTCTACCACTGCTGGCCCGGAGGTGTCGAAGCTGATGACAGATACCTGCCTGAACAGCTTTAATTTCATCAATGTTATGGCTTACGATATGAACAATGGGGAGCACAGCCCCCTTTGGTTTGCTAACACTTCCATTGATTATTGGCTGAACAGGGGAGTACCAAAGGAAAAAATCATTCTCGGTATGCCCCTTTACGCAAGGCCCAGCTGGAAACAATACCGTCATCTTGCGGCAGAAAACCCTGATTACGCATATCAGGATTATGCTGCAACAACACCCTTGGAATCTTACTACAATGGTCTGAACACCCTCCGGGAAAAAACCTATATCGCAATGAAAAAGGCCGGTGGGGTGATGTTGTTTGACGTAAACGAGGATCTTACGGATGAGCGAAGCGTCGTTTCCATGATCGATGATCTGATTACCAGAACTCAAAATGCCTCACTGGATGAAGTAAAAAGGCATATTACAGTGATTCTGAATCAAAGAGAATTGGTTTTTAACCCAGTAGAAGGGTATGGAGTTCCTTTCATTGACGCAAATAGCAGGACGATGCTCCCAATGAGAAAACCCCTTGAATCCATCGGTGCTGAAGTCACTTACAATGCAGCTACAAAAACAGTGACTGCATTGAATGGCGGTATCACAGTTCAGGCTACCATCGGAGAAAACAGTCTTTTGGTGGATGGACAGGCAATTCCCATGGATACCACGGCAGTCATCGTTGACGGCAGAACGTATATTCCGCTTCGCGCGGTATTTACTGCCTTTGGGTATGACATTCAGTGGCATTCAGTCAGTAATACTGCTTATATTGGAAAGGCGCCCCTGCCAGCTGTCAGTCAATGAACTGCTGAAAGCCTATAAAAAGATAACTACAAAAACCCAATAAAATAAAGGTGCTGACTTGATTTGCGTCAGCACCTTTATTATACTCCGGTTTTACTGCTGGTTGGGCGCTTCCTGTTCATACGCCTTTAAGATTCGCTTGGCGACATTATATTTTGAAAGCCTCATATCCATAGATTGTTTCTCGATATACTTATGAGCCTGCATTTCTGACATGGACAGATACTGGATCAATACGCATTTCGCTCTGTTAATCAGTTTCATTTCTTCCAATTTAATGTGCAGATGAATATTTTCTTCCTTCAACGTCAGGACTCTCTGTCTTGTTACTTCTGCAAATTTAACGGCCTGATTGAAAAAGGCCTTGACGATAGGTTTTCCTACTACCAAAACCCCGTATGGCTCAACCTTCTGGGCGACAAGGTTGGCATATTTGTTCTGAATTGCTAAAAGAATTCCGGCAGTATATTTTTCTGCTGCATAGGTTGCAAGATCAACCCCGGTTTTTCCCTCAAGCGGTGAGTTTATGATAACCAGATCAAATTCTGTTTTTTCCATCAAAGACGCTGCGTCTTCCTCGGTATATGCTGTTGCAATTTGCGCTGTCGAATCCATTTCAAGAAGCTGAACAAGCATATCCTTACTCTTGCCTTTCCTAGATACCAATAGTATCTTCTGCATCTGACTCACCACCACCTTTCAAATATAATTTCTCATTATACCACCGAATTAAGAATTTTCAAACACTTTATTTTATGTCACAAAAAATAATATACGCCGCTCCCGGCGATTTTAATACTTCAAAATCTGCATTCTCAATAGACGAAAGCAAAGGCGATTTTGTCACCTTTGCATGAAGTGCCTGGTCTATAAAACCCTGCACTCCATGAACATCCAAAGGTAACAAGGGTTGAAAATATATATGGGTTTAGAAAATTGCTTAGGCTCTTTTTTCTTCGTTATATTGCAGCGCGTCATAACCTTCTTCACCGGTGCTGATTCGAACTGCATTTTCTACGTTATATACAAAGATCTTTCCGTCTCCCACAGATCCGGTTCCCAATACTGCTTTCGCTGTTTCGATGACCTTTCTCACCGGCACCTTGCTGACGATGATCTCGATGCATACCTTTGGCAGCAGATTCATTTCAAGCTTGACACCTCTGTAATAATCCTTCCTGCCTTTTTGAGCACCACAGCCGTGAACCTGAGTTACAGTCATTCCTGTTATGCCTATTTTGTTTAGGGCTTCTTTTAGCTCCTCAAACTTATTTTGGTTTGCATAAATCTCAACTTTTGAAAGTCTGGCGCCGTCTTTGCTATAACTGATGGAATCATCTGTTTCATAACCACTCTTATCTATGCTTAAAATATTACTGTTTCCATTGCTGTCATAGACAGGGATGAAATCTGCATAACTGCTTTCGATGGCATGCTCGTGTACATCCAGGCCCATGATTTCGTCCTCTGCAGAAACACGTAGACCAATGGAGTGTTTGATGGTCTGGAATACAATTGTCATGGTAATACCGATCCACGCCGCGACGCTCACGACACCAAGAAGCTGTATCAAGATCATGCTCACTCCTCCGCCGTATGCTAATCCGCCGTCTACTGCAAACACACCGACAAGAATTGTACCAGTAGCTCCACAGAAGCCGTGGACACCAATTGCTCCCACAGGATCATCAATTTTAACTTTTTTATCAAGCCACTCGATTCCGAATACCGTCACAAACGAAGCAACTAATCCAATTCCAAATGCTCCTGCCGGGCTGACAACATCGCAGCCTGCTGTAATGGCTACAAGTCCGCCTAAAGCACCGTTCAAGGTCATGGATACATCAGGCTTTTTATATTTCATCCACGTAATAAGCATGGTACCGCAAGCAGACGTAGCTGCGGCCAGGTTGGTTGTTACGAAGATCTTACTCATCAATACTAATGTATCATCACCGGTGGCAGATACCGTGGAGCCGCCGTTAAATCCAAACCAGCCAAACCAAAGGATGAAAACACCAAGTGCTCCTACTGTAAGATTATGTCCGGGTATCGCCTGCGCTTCTCCCTTGCTGTTATACTTTCCGATACGAGGTCCCAGGAGATATGCACCGATCAGAGCGGCAATACCACCGGCCATGTGTACCACCGTAGAACCGGCAAAGTCATGGAATCCCAGCTGAGAAAGCCAGCCGCCGCCCCAGATCCAATGCCCTGAAATAGGATATATCACTGCGCTGATGGCCAAACTGTAAATACAATATGCAGAGAATTTTGTTCGTTCTGCCATGGCTCCTGACACAATTGTTGCAGCGGTAGCACAGAATACTGTCTGGAATATGAAGAAGGCGAAGGTAGGAAATGCAGAATCATAGTTATTCTGCACAAAGAAGTCGGGAAACCCTATCCAGCCCCCAATACTGGAACCGAACATGATTCCAAACCCAATCACCCAGAAAGCAACGGAACCGATACAGAAATCCATTAAATTCTTCATAATAATGTTTGCGGCATTTTTTGCTCTGGTAAAGCCGGTCTCGACCATGGCGAACCCCGCTTGCATAAAGAATACCAGCGCTGCAGCAATAAGCACCCACATGGTATCAACTGATGAAAACATATGTAAGCCTCCCTTCAATTTAAGAAATACATATAAATAAATAAAAAAATAAATAAAAAAATAAATAAAAAAAAAGGCACTGCTGGCATTTCGCCACAGCACCTTTGCTATTTTCAAAATTATATTCTTTATCAGCAGGTATGTCAAGAACTATTTAGAATATTTAGAATTTTGTAATTATGCTTTCAGCTCTGAGGTTCTGAA
>JARBUO010000203.1 GCA_029239605.1 Bacillota bacterium
GCAAACTGCGAACCACCTGCTGGTAACGGGCTATCTGCATCTGACCCCAGATCAGTATCCTGTATTAAAAGTAACGAACCAGGGCATGGAATTCCTGGAGGCAAATCAAGCAGAGCCTATCCTGCTGAAGCTGCCGAAGAAACAGGAGGAAGCACCAGCTGCAAAGAAAAAGACAACAAAGGGAGGCAGCGGTGCAGAAGCCACATACCCCGAGCTTTTCGAACTGCTTCGCAAGCGGAGATATGAAATTGCTCAAAAGGAGCATAAGCCACCCTATATCATTTTCTCAGACAAGGCTTTGAAAGAAATGAGTACGTATCTGCCGGTTACAGCACAGAGTATGCTTAACATCAATGGTGTAGGAAGCAGCAAACTGGAGAAGTATGGCAGCGAATTTATGGGGCTGATCAAAGAATATATGAACGAGCACAAGATCAACCGCTAGCAGCAGTCAGCAGAAGGCAGCCCCTTCTGCTGAAACAGGTTTATTTATGGTGGCACCTTTCCCAATACCTTGGTCTCGTGCCCCAGGATCAGATGAAAAAGGAAACCTTCTTGTTTGGAGCAAAGGCTTCCTTTTCTTGTTATACGCTTGTTTTTCTATTTATTCTTCCAGCTCAATGACGAATATGGCTCCTCTTGAGGGATGATTCTGAGCAGTTATGGTGCCGTTGTGCCGTTCGATTACCTGTTTGCTGATGGCAAGACCAAGGCCGAAATTGCCTTTCCGTCCCTTGTAGAACCGTTCAAAAATGTATGGGAGATCATCTGTTTCGCAGCCCGGGCCATCGTCAGAGATCTGAATCAAAAGCTGGTGCCCGTCTTCTTTAGAAAATTCAATGGTAACTTTTGACTCAGCATAACGAATGCAGTTGCTGACAATATTGGTAATTGCCCGTGACAACTTTTCCTCGTCCCCCTTCATTACAATCTCCTCATCCGGTTCGATGACGGAAATTACAACATTTTTTTGTAGCGCAATTCCACTCATTCTATCTGCAACACAACTGATAACGCTGTTGATTTTTATGGTTTCAAAATGATAATTTTCCTCGATTGTTTCCAGCTTAGACAAGTAGAGCAGCTCTTCAAGAAGAGAAGTCATTCTTTTCGTCTCATCCAGAATCACTTCCACTGCCGGATCTTTGTCCACAACGTCATACTTGATGCCTTCCGCATAGCTCTGGATTGACATCAGGGGTGTTCGAAACTCGTGGGACACATTCTGAAGGAAACGCTTCTGTGCCTTATCGTATGCGCCCAGTTTTTCAGACATGATATTGATGTTGTTTACCGTCTCCTGAAGCTCATCATATACCGGGATTTGAATTTTCTTTCCGAAATTTCTTTCGGCAATTGCGTTCAGATGCTGATTCAGCGAATGAAAAGGCTGGGAAAGCTTGCCGGAAAGACTGGATGACAGCAGCATCGCTATGATTGAGATGAAGAAGAGTATAATAAAAAGGATTGCGTTAATATAAAACTGCAGTTGGTTGACCTTTTGCAGGCTGGTATAGATAATGATCCAGCCCAGGTCGGAGCGGCCTTCCTGAGACAGTGCTCTGACGACTCCGATATAATTGGTACCTGAGATATTCATTTTCAGATACTCTTGATTGCTGAAATCCGGTGATGAGTTTTTAATTTCCTTAATAATTTGTTCACTCAGATCAGAGGTTTCATTTTCAGCGTTTACCGGCGGTGGAATTAAATTTTCTTCTTTGTCCAGCAAAATATAATCCGCATTGATGATCGAAAGAGGCTCGTTCAAAGAACGATTCAGCATGAAATAATACCGAAAGATTTTGTCGGTATTTGAATCGATAACCGAATTGGTTTCGCCCCCAGCACCTGTTGTTTCTTCCCCTGGGATGGCGATTTCCCGGCTCCCATTGCCGCTGCCTTTCGCTGGTGCGGGGCTTTCTTTGCCCATGGTGACGTTCCCCAATGAGGGGCTGTTTTTTCCCATATTGCCGTCCCCGGGAGAGGAAGCATTAGACTTTCTGACCTCGGGGAACTGAGCGGGGCGCTGATGAAGCGCTGTATTTACGGTGCGAGAGGTTATTTGATCCAGTTGCGAGATAATGTCACGCTCCAGGTACATCCGCACCACGATATTGAAGGTAACCGTAACCAGCAGGATCAGTGTCACGATCATGATCAAGTTATATTTAAAGATTCTCCATTTGATTGTATTTCTTTTCATTAAAATATCCTTGTGCTTGAATTTAGAATCAACGACCGACTCTTTCGCAAATTCCTTATTCAATGCTTAAATCCTTATTTAATGCTTAAATTCTTATTTAATTCTTGTTCGCGAGCTTAAACCCGAAGCCCCAAACCGTTTCGATTTTGAGCTGCGCACCGAAGTCTCCCAGCTTTTTTCTCAGGCGCTTTACTACATCGTCGGTGGCTCTGGTTTCCACCTCATTTTCAAACCCCCAGATCTTATCCAGGAGTTCTCCTCTGCTGACCGGTCTGTCTTTATTGTTTATGAGATAGAGGAGAAGTGAAAATTCCATGGACGTCAGAGGAATCTCCAAATTTCCGTGCCAGGCTTGTTTTGTCTCCGCATCCAAAACCACATCGGCGACTTGAATGGTACTGGTGCGATGGCTACTGCTTTTGTCAAGCTCGATTCGCCGAAAAATGCTCTTCACTCTGGCCACAAGCTCCATCGGACTGAAGGGTTTCGTCATGTAGTCGTCGCTTCCCAGCGTAAGTCCAGCAATTTTATCTGGCTCAGTATCTTTCGCTGAGACGATAATTATTGGTACGCTGCTTTGTTTACGTACCGCAGCGCATACGGAATACCCGTCAACCATGGGCATCATGATATCAATTATGAGCATATCTGCTGCCCGATGTTCAAATGCTTCAAGGATCGACTGCCCATCGTGGAACGTCTCAACTTCATAGCCTTCCTTGACCAAAAAAGACTTGATGATATTACATATATTAACTTCGTCATCTGCGATATAAATTAAAGTCTTTTTCATGAATCAGTCATCACCTCCCGATGAATTTTACCATGAAAAGGCCTTGGAATCCATTTCTCATGCTATTTTGCCTCACTTTTGCCTCATTTTTACGGAGATTTTTTCTTACCTTCCGGATTAAAATCGGGACATAAGAAATTTTAAATCAAAAGGAGTAACAAAATGATGAAACAAAAACATGGATTAAAAAAACTATTGATATTTACCCTGTCGGGAGCGCTGACTTTGACTGGCGCAGGCACCGTATTCGCAGCAAACAGCGGGGCAGGTGAAGGTGCAGAGCGGTTCAACGTGAAAAGAGGTAATTTTGCAGCATGGAGTACGCTATACCCGTCTGCCCTTGAAGCGTTGACCGACGATGGAACCATCACCGAAGAACAGGCCGATGCTATTTCCGAAGCAATGTCTTCCGCAGCGGATAAAACCAATGAAACCGCGGATAGACCTGCCAAACCAGAACGTGCTGCTGCAGCGGGTGAAACAGCGGAAAAACCAGCAGATAGAGAAATCTCCGGTGGAGCAATCAGTGCCCGCGCGGATGGGACACGACCGGAAGGCGAACGAATGAAAGTCATGCGTCCGGAGGGAACTGGAATTCCCGCAGAATTGCAGAATGGCTCCGGTGGCATGCATAGAAATCTGCTGAGTGAACTGGTATCAGACGGAACCATCACCCAGGAGCAGGCCGACGCCGTATGGGATGCGGTGAAGACCGCAATGGAGCAAGCGCGGGACGATGCAAAAGCCGCAGCAGAAGAGGCTGATGATGCAACTGAGTAATCATCAGAATGCTTTCAGGAGGGCTTACCAATGAATAAAATCTTTCACAGGAACCTGTCTCTGGTTTTAGCAGTACTCTTAACTGTGTTATTTCTGCCGGCAGTTTCTTACGCTTCCGGTGACGCCGATACCATATACTATTCGATAGATGCCGGTGACACCGTAACCTTCGACGGAGATGACTTTAATGATGCATGCATCGATTGGATGGATGAAGACCTCGATTATGTAATCTTTGAACTGCCGGATTCGGACGACGGAACCCTTTTCTATGATTATGACGGGGATGATGAATCCTACGTAGATGATTCCGACGAGTATTATTACGATGATGATCCGGACATCTCCGATGTAACCTTTGAAGCAGAGGACGACTGCAGCAGCACCGTTATCATCGAATATACAGGCTATGATCTAGACGGGAATACCTATACGGGAGAAATTGAAATAACCGTTGACAGCGATTTGGGCACAGCGGATGATATTGAGTACGAAGTTGACCAGGAGGATACACTGACATTTGACGGAGATGATTTTAATGAGGTATGCATCGATTTGAACGACGACGATGCAGATCTGGACTATGTCATCTTTGAACTGCCGGATTCTGATGAGGGAACGCTCTATTTTGACTACGACGGTGACGATGAGGAAGAGGTGGACGATTCTGATGAGTATTATTACGATGATGATCCGGACATCTCCGATGTGACCTTTGTGCCGGAAGAAGATTTTACGGGGAC
>JARBUO010000055.1 GCA_029239605.1 Bacillota bacterium
AGGGCGATTTCATAATCCAAAACCTTTTTATCCAGACGGTAGTCCGGTATTCCTACCTGCAGCATGCCGCCTGCCACGGGAAGTTTTTCAAATACAGTGCACCGATACCCCTCTTTCGCAAGAGAATAGGCACAGTTGAGTCCTGCAGGACCGGCTCCGACAACTGCTACTTTAACAGCTTTGGTATCCGCCGTTACCACCACTTTCTTTTTCCCGTTCTTCCGGTCCGTATCTGCAAGGAAGCGTTTCAGACCTGCTATGCTGACAGGCTGCTCTACAAAACGTCTGGTGCAATTGGACTCACAGGGATGGACGCACACACGGCCCAACACCCCGGAGAACGGCGTGACACGGCGAACCACATCAAGGGCCTCTTCATAGCGGCCTTCTCCCGTCAACGTTACATATCCGTGGGCGTCAATATGTGCAGGGCATTGATACTTACATGGTGAGGAACCCTTTTTATCGATGACCACCTTATTGGGTGCTGCCTGAGCAAATGGTTTGAAGACTGCCTTTCTGCTCCCCACGCCCATATCGAATTCACTTTTCAGTGTGATCGGACATTGTTCCGTACAGTCCCCGCAGCCTGTGCATTTGTCCGTGTCTATGTAACGCGCCTTCTGACGGATCACAGCGGTGAAATCCGGTGCGCTGCCGCGGATTTCCACCACCTCACTCCAGGTCATGGTTTTCACCAGGGGGTGATTAAACGTAGCGGTGACCTTGGGGGCCAGGATACATGCGGAGCAATCATTGGTCGGAAAGGTCTTGTCAAGCTGGGCCATCCTCCCTCCGATGGAAGGCGACCGTTCTACGAGAAAGACAGGAATGCCCATCTCCGCTAAATCGTGGGACGCCTGAATACCGCCGATTCCTCCGCCCACAACCATTACCGGCTTTTTCATACCATCCACCTACTTTTCTATTCGTTGGTTTTTATTGTTCCGGTTGATTTCGATCAGCCGCAGCGCATCTTCAATTCGTTCCAGTCTCAGTCTGCCGATATCATTTTCCAGCTCTGCAATGATGCTGATGGAGTCACCGGTTGCGGCTCCCTCTTTCACAGCAATTTCACGTACGGCTTTGATCACATCCGAAGGCCTGGCATTTTGCGGACAATGAGAGGTACAACGACCGCACTGGCTGCATTTCCAAAGTTCGTTCAAGGATAGCAGTTCCCCCTTCATTCCCACCAAAGTCATTCTCATGATGGTTCTGGGGCTGTAGGCGGAATCCAATCCCGCCACAGGACATCCCGCAGTGCAGGTTCCGCACAGGTAACAATTCATTACATTTGCTCCATCTGGAATCTTCGCAATTTGCTTTTTAAAATCTGGATTTAACGTTCCGTTCATATGCCCTGCCTTTCTTCATTCTATAGTCGGTCGGGGTGATAAGCCCGCACGCTCTACTACAACGGGTACGATCTCTTCCCAGCCTACCGCCATGATGTGCAGTCCGCTGATGCCTTCAATCTTCTTAATACGCTCAATGAGTTCAAGAACGATGCGGATTCCTTCTTCTTTCGGGTCCTCTGCATTCCGCATTCTCTCCACCAGCGCGTCAGGGATATCCATACCGGGTACTTTTTGTGTCATTTCGATGGAGCGAAGCGATTTATTGACCAAAACCCCCGCTTCGATATATGCCTCCTGATGCAGGCCCCATGCTCTGACCTTCTCCATCCACTCCTCGAATTTATCGATGTCGTAGATGGATTGGGTCTGAACGAATTTGGCTCCTGCTTGTATTTTCTTCTTCAGACGAATCAGCTGCAGCTCTTCTGGATCGGCAAAGGGATTTGCTGTGGTGCCGATGAAAAATTCCGGCACACCCTTCGCTTTTTTACCGTTATAGAAGACGCCATCCCTCTGGAGATCTGACAGCATCTTGATCAGCTGTACCGAATCCACATCATAGACGTTTTTCGCATGGCGGTCATTTCCGAAGCTCTGATGATCCCCCGACAGAACCAACAGGTTCCGAAGCCCTAAAGCCCAGGCGCCCAAAAGATCACTTTGTATGGCAATCCTGTTTCGGTCTCTGCAGGTCATCTGAACCACTGCCTCCAGCCCCTTCTGCTGAACAAGAAGGGAGGCTGCGATGGAAGACATGCGCAGGATAGAAGTTTGGTTATCCGTTACATTTGCAGCATCGATGATCCCTGACAAGGCCTCCGCCGCATGGTAGACATGCCCAGCATCCGCACCCATCGGAGGGCCCACTTCACCGGTGACAACAAAGGCACCGGATTCAAAGAGTTTCTGAAGTCTGCTCTTTCCTTCGCTCATTCCGTCACCTCCTCGATAGCCACATCCGGCCTTCGGATCTTTCTGGGTCCGCCGTCCCTGCTTGTGCTCCAATCTCTCGGCGGAATGGTTTCAAAGAGCCGTTCCATCTGATTCAGGCTTTTTAATCTGTCATAGATCAACTGCCATGCACAGTCGATGGAATCGTTTACCTCACATTTCCCCTTGGAACTTCCGCCGCAGGGACCATTGAAATGACTCTTGGAACATCGTGCTACAGGACAGACCCCGCCTGTTTTTTCAAGAACACAGTTTCCGCAGCCCTGGCACATTTCCGTCCAGTAACCGGCATCCCGGTTTGTGCCCATAAAGGCAGTATTGAGACCGGGGATGATCGGTTTTCCCGTGCAGCGTTCCGCCAGATACTGAACGCCTACACCGCAGGCTAAGGACAGCCCCGCATCAGCCCAGGAAACGTCTTTATCAAACTCTTCCAGAAACTCGCTGTCACACTGCCGCTTGGGTGTTACCACTCTGAATTCCTGATCCCCTGACAGGGACAACAGATCGGCAAGCTCCTTTGCTTCCTTTTCGCCGCCGGCGAGGCATACGGTAACGCAAGTGCCGCAAGCTGCAATCAAGACTTTCTTGTATGGCTTTATGGTCTCCCGAATTTCTTCAATGGGCTTCTGTGAAGCTATGATCATCGCACTTCTCCTTTCAAGGCTGTTAAAGCCGCTTCCCGTAATATGTCTGCCATTGTGATACCAATACGCACACTGCTGATTCGATTTGGATTATAGCCCAGTTTTTCCAATCTCTCCTTCAGCCGTTCCATCTGCTTTGTGCATCGCTTATTTCCGTCCCGATGCTTGCAGGCATCGTCGCTACAAACCGCTGCCAGCACAGAATCATACTGTTTCAACGCTTCCAAGACCATACTGGTGCTGATTTCGCCGCCGCAGGCCACTGGCTGAATGGCAGCATTGATCCCGCTAAGGGCTTCTGCTGATAGCGGGAACGCGGAATTTTCACAGCAGAAAATTTTAAGTTTAGGTACCTCTTTGCCAGAGGCTCCCGTTCCCTGCTCCATGACAGCCATGTGTTGCCCAATGGCCTCCGTGTGCTGCGCCACGGCTTCACCTTCTGATGTACCATCCGGCTCCGCTTCCCGGAAATCCGATGTACCCTCCGGCTCTGTTTCCCGGAAAGAAATGGCACCTGCCGGACAGACAGAAACGCAGATACCGCAGCCCCCACAAAGGAGTTCCTCCGCCTTCATCGCCTCATTGTCCTCATCAGGGGCAAGCGCCGAATGAGGGCAAACTCTATAGCACGTATAACAAAAGGCACACTTTTTACTGTCAACAAATGCTATTTTTTCCTGTCCCGGCTCATAGAGTTTCTTTAGCTCCCTTATTAGAGACGGCACAATGGATCTTACATCCTGGTCAAGAGAATCCGTATGGATCAGTTTCACATTCCGCTTGAGCGTCGTTCCCTGGTTTAAAAACCATCTTCCCCCGCTGACTCCGCGGCTGCCGCTTACTGCTCTGTCGCCATAGGTTCGAACGTGCAGCGCATCTGCAAAGGCATATAGTTCGGAAGCCGGGCTAGCCTCACAAAGAATGCAGAGCGGCGTTTCCATGGTTAGCTTCGCTCTCCCGTCCCAAAGTTCGATCCGGGTTTTACCGTCATCAGAGCCGAGGTCAATGCTCTCGTACTTCACAAAGGCTACCCCTTTTTTTCTCGCCGTTCTGTAACGCTCGTCAAATTCGGAATCCGAGGCTCTGGAAGACCTCAGAAGAACTGCAATATTCCGCTTTAGTCCTGCCAGGTGGCTCGCTATATGCAAAACACAATTTTCTATGTACGGGCTGGCGTCCTGATTCTGATCCATTAGAAAAACGATAAGATCCTTTGGTTCTAATCCATGGATTGCTTTTTCCGCTGCCTTTTTGTTGGTAATCAGCGGGTTGAGCGCCGTATCCTGCAGCAAAATTACAGGATACTCTTTGGGAAGTTCTTTCAGCTCCGACACAGTTTCTACTGCAATGGTATCGAATCCGGCATCATGTAACGCCGGTCTCAGAGCCTCCATGTATCTGCTTTTACCGGCAAGGATTGTTTTCATTGTACCCCTCCCTCATGTTCCCAATTGCTGCCTCTTGCCTCTTTGTTGATGAGCATGGCGGCAGTATTTCGTGCACTGGCAATGGTATCAAGAATTCCCATGGGAAAGAGAGAACATCCCGCGAGGTAAACACCGGATTTCAATGGTTCAGAGACATAGCCAAGAAATCCGCTTCGCTCAACCTTAAGTCCGGTGAGATCCGCCAATGCCGTATTTCCAGTAATATCAGGATGAATCCCCGTATTCAGGAATAGATAATCAAAGCGTTTTTGTTTTTTTCCCTCTGCATCCTCATATGCCACTACCGGGTATTTGCCTTCGAAGGAGATTTCTCCGGGTCTGCACCGTTCAAAACGAATTCCTCTGGCTGCCAGCTCTTCCGCATAATTTCCCGGATTGACTGCCTGAAGGTCCATATAAAAAAATACCACCTCAGTACCGGGGTAATATTGTTTCATTACCTTAGCGGCACGGGTGGAATAAGCACAGCAAACCTGAGAACAGTATGCTGCTCTTTCTTTTCGTGTTCTGGAACCGTAGCACATAATAAAAGCGATGCTGTCCGGCTGCTCCGGGAAGAGAGAATCAATGCTCCGTTCCTTCATCAGCAGTTCCAACGCATTGCCTGTACAGACTCTGGGAAAATTTGAGCCGTCGTAGCCAGCTCCTGCAGTTTGATCGGAATCCTGAAATCCGGCGGCAACAATAATCTCTGTAAAACGCTCTTCTATTTTGCCGCTCTCAGTCTGTATCAGAACGCAAAATTCCCCATCAGCTTGAGATATATCAACCACTGATGCACTGCAAAGCATTCTCACCCTGGAATCCTCTCTAATATCCTGCCAAAGGGAACCGACCGCGCAAAGCCCGCAGTTGTTGCATTTCGAGTCTGATTTGCAGCCATAACCGCGTACCTTTCCGCCAATGTCTCTGCTTTGTTCAACGATGCAGCAATGAATTCCAGCAGACGAAAGTTCTCTCGCCGCAGTACAGCCTGCGAGACCCCCTCCAATGATCAAAACATTTTTCAAGACTTCACCTGCCACTTCTCCGTGCAAATTAAGATTTTTTCATTGCCTGTCAGCATACACGGAACCATGACAGGCAGTTACAAAAACTTATGCAGTCCTTCCTTCTATCATAACTGAGTCGGCTGTCTTTTTGTTATTAATATTTTCATAATTTTTGGTATGATTTTATGATCATTCTTGGAGAATATTGAGCTGTTATTATTTTTTTTGAATTGAGATGTGAATTTTTTACTGAATGTTCTTAAAATTTTACATCGCTCAGTGTTAAGCGAAATCATCCATAATTCTTGGCGATCGCGAAAAGTTGTTGCCAACAGCCGACAAACATTTCCTATAACTTGACCTGGTGTTGTCAGGTTTGATCGGTATAATAGAATTTATCATTGATACCACAGAAAAGGAGTTTTATATGAAAGTTTTAACCAGATCAGGTGAATTAGAATTGCCTGCATCCATCGCCTCTTTTTTCCAAGCTTCCGTAGAATATGATGAAGTACTTCTCACCGGGTGCTTTGCGGAAGATGCTATCCTCCAGGATGAGGGAATGGAATACCGCGGCCCTGCAGAAATCAGCAGGCATATTATTAAGACAAACCGGGAGGCAGCGGTAACCAAAGAGCTGATCGGCTTCAAGAAGAAGGATGGTCTTCCTGTCGCCACTGCCATGCTGTCCGGCAATTTTGAGGGAAGCCCCCTTCCACTTGACTTTCATTTTGTCCTTTCAGGAGAGAAAATAAAGTCGCTGGACATTACGTTATCGGAATCGGAACAGTAAAGATCGTCTGGAGAAACTACCCTGGAACGCTGATGATCGTCTTCAGAGGAATCCGTCAATGAAGACGGAAGGCTGAAGATATTTTACAACTGAATCCGGTCGGTGTATAATGGTCTTGAATTGTCGGCTCTCCGGCCAGCCTTTTGATTAATGCAAGAAAATCATACGGTGGCCGTCTGATGATTCGGAAAGGAGCATGTCATGAAACTTTATATCCGACAAAAGATTTTTTCATGGGCTGACCGGTTTACCGTAAAAGATATAGCCGGGTTTGATAAGTACCTCGTTGAGGGAGAGCTTTTCTCCTGGGGGAAAAAGCTCCATGTTACTGATAGTAATGGGAACGAGGTTGCCTTTATCCAGCAAAAAGTCTTCAGCTTTCTTCCCAAATTCTTTGTTTTTGTCAACGGCAGGCAAGTGGCTGAAATCATAAAAGAATTTACTTTCTTCCGTCCCAAATACAGCATCAGCGGGCTTGGCTGGGAAATCAACGGGAGCTTCATGGCCCACGATTATGAAATTACACAGCACGGACGTCCCATCGTAACGATCCATAAAGAATGGATGACCTGGGGGGATTGCTACGAACTGGATATTGCTGAAGAGAAGGATGAAATTATAGCACTGGCCGTTGTCCTTGCCATCGATTGTGTAATGGATGCAGCAGCTGCAGGAGCCTCATCCGGTTCCAACGGCAGCTAAACACAGTGAAAACACCTTCGCTGCAAGCAGAATATCTGAATGGTCAGAACGATAATACGAATAGGATTACTCATCCTCTTCCGTTCTGAGTTCTTCCATCCTCAGCTTTACATCCGGAGCCAGGGCATTGACCAAATAATTTGGTTCTTTACCCTGCATCTCCGGATATTTTTGTTTTAGTCTTTCATTTGCAGTATCAAGTTCTTCTTTTAGTTCTCTTGCAGACAGGAGTGCGCAGCCGGAACCCCTGATAATCAGCTGCTGCAAGCCGTCGGAAGTAGCAACGGTGATGTTGTATTTTTTCTTATTGTCGTGGGCGAACTTTTCAATGTACTGATCTGCAGTCTGGGCCTCTTTTGTAAACACCACATGAATGTTAAAATAGTCGGTCAAATCCTCGTGATGGCGCTGAACACGATATGCGTCAAATACAACGATGATTTCACAGTTTCGGATTCCCTGATAATTGCTGAGTGCGTCCAGCAGCTTCATTCTTGCGCCTTCCATGTTATCATCCACCAGTTCTTTCAGTTCCGGCCATGCATGGATGATATTATAACCATCCACAAGGAGATAGTGATCTTTGGGGGCACCGAAGCTTGAGCCGCCGGAGCCGGACACCGATTCATAATAGCTCTCACGGGCAGTTTTACGCCGTTTCCATGCAGACTTCCTACCCTGATTGGCGTAGAAGGTTTTATTCATAATCCGGTCGATCTCATCCAGGCTGATCCATTCTTCTCCCTGATAGGTTGTCACGTCAGAACCCTCCGGATTATAAGCTTCTTGTTTTTCCTTCAGGAAACGTTCCACATGCATATAATCCTTCACTTCAAACCATTCCACAAGGAAACCCGAACCGTTGGCACAAAATACAGAGCCTGTGGGATTGGCCGGATCATTCTCCGGATCGTATCCGATCTGATCCACGACCTCCGCTGTATTATGGCACAATCCGTACCCCTTTAGGGTACAGAACAGCCGCCCCAGCCCTTTTGTATAGGAAGAAACCTCTTTCTGATAGTTTCTGAGCCGAATTACCGGAGCACTTCCGGCCAGGGTCGCTGTTTCTCCGTCTGTTGCTATGATTTCGCTGGTTCCAGACATCTGCTCAATATCGGTCATAGCTCTTCCTACCATTCTCTCGGGCAGTTCCAGCTGAAAGTCATAATAGGGCTCCAGAAGGACAGACTCCGCCTCCATCAGGCCCTGACGCACTGCGCGGTACGTAGCCTCACGGAAATCACCGCCTTCAGTATGCTTATTATGCGCTTTTCCTGAAACCAGCGAAATTTTCATATCCGTGATTGGTGATCCGGTCAGAACACCCTTGTGGGGTTTCTCCTCTAAATGGGAGAGAATCAACCGCTGCCAACTCCTTGCCAGAACGTCCTCGCTGCAATCTGATTCAAATTGCAGCCCACTTCCCTGTGTTCCCGGTTCCAGCAGAAGATGTACCTCCGCATAATGGCGCAGGGGTTCAAAGTGACCGACGCCCTCAACGAGTTCGGCAATGGTCTCCCGATACAGAATCCTGCCTTCACCAAAGCTGACTGCAACGCCGAAACGGCTTTCAAGCGTGCTTTGCAATATCTCAATCTGTACTTCGCCCATGATCTGTGCCTGTATTTCCTGCAGCGGCTCATTCCAAACGACGTGCAGCTCCGGAACCTCTTCCTCGAGCTGCCGTAATTTCGGTAGAAACCCTCTCGGATCACAGCCTTCCGGCAATATCATCTGATAGGTCAGTACCGGCTCCAGCAACGGTGCAGAGGATATCTTTTCAATCCCCAGCCCTTCGCCGGGTTTTGTTTGACTAAGACCGGTAACGGCGCAAACAGCCCCCGCCCCTATCTCGCCTGCTGTCTCATACTTCTGTCCCGAATAGATGCGAATCTGGTTCACCTTTTCTTCCCAGCCGCCGCCGGCAAGAAGGTCCTTAACCTTCAAACTTCCCCCTGTCAGCTTCATATGGGTAAGGCGGTTCCCCTGCTCATCCCTTGTGATTTTAAATACCTTTGCTCCGAATTCACCTGGATAAGAAGGTGTTTCTGCAAAGGATTGAATCATTTGCAGCAATTGTCTTACCCCGTCATTTTTCAGTGCAGAGCCGAAGCAACACGGAAAGACATGCCGCATTCTGACTGCATTTCGGATCTGTTCTGTCTCGATTCTTCCATTCTCAAGAAAGGATTCCATCAGGGTCTCGTCGCACATTGCCAGCTCATCATAAAATCCATCAGGCTCTGATTTTTCATTAGGTTCTGATTTTTCCGAGCCTTTCGCCACACCTGCCATAACAGTATCACCGAAGTCAATGCAGCCGTCATGCAACTGTTTTTTCAGTTCGCCCATCAGCGTTTTCTGATCTGCTCGTTCCTGATCCATTTTATTAATAAACAAGAACGTTGGAATCCTATAATGCTCCAAAAGCCGCCACAGTGTTTTTGTATGCCCCTGAACACCGTCTGCTCCGCTGATAACTAATATCGCATAATCCAGTACCTGCAGCGTCCGTTCCATCTCTGCAGAAAAATCTGCATGCCCAGGGGTATCAAGCAGGGTAATCTGAAGATCACCAAGCTCAAAAACAGCCTGTTTTGAAAAGATGGTGATTCCTCTGGCTCTTTCAAGATCATGATTGTCCAGAAAAGCGTCTTTATTATCAACCCTCCCCTGTTTTCCAAGTCTGCCGCTCAGATAAAGGATACTCTCAGACAGAGTCGTCTTTCCGGCATCTACATGCGCTAATATTCCAATGACCAGTTTTTTCATATGATATCGTAATCCTTAAATCTCTTTCTTTTACTATCCGTATTGTGACTCATTCACTATTGCTGAGGCTAATCCAGCTCAAGGTGCTAGAAGTAGATATCAGATAACTGAATAGCGATCTCCTGAACCAGTCTTTCATTCTCATGGATCAGCCTCTTTTTTTCTTTAACCTGAGGCGTAGTCTCGCTGTTTATTGATTTATCAAAATCGGGAAGCAGCACTGTAAATGTGCTTCCCTTGCCGATTTCACTTTTCAGCGTGATTTCGCCGCCCATTGCACTGATAAAAAGTTTCACCAGATAAAGACCGATTCCCGTGCCTTCAGCTTGCCTTGAGAAGCTGGTATTTACCTGGCCAAACCGTTCAAAGATATATGCCTGCATGTCATCCGGAATTCCGATTCCCGAATCCTTTACGCTGATGCAGATCATTCGCTTTCCCCGAACCACTTTTTTTCTTAATTCGACTCGTATATCATTCCCGGAAGCAGTAAATTTCAGTGCATTGGAAAGAAGATTCAACAGAACTCGCTCATATTTTTCTTCGTCAAAACAAACGGGGCATTCTTGCAGAGCGGAAGTAAACTCTACCGCAACTCCTTTATGCATTGCAATGGATTGAATTGACTCAATGATGCTCCGGGTCATATGCACGATATCGTAAACCTCATTATTCGTATTTACAAAACCAGAGTTGATTCTGGTGATATCAAGCAAATTTCCCACCAATCTCATTTGCCGAAAGGTATTCTGCTTGATTTTTCTCAGATACTTTTCCACCATTGGGGGAACCTGATCCTTGCACAGCAGATCAATGGTTTGCAAAGCGGATAAGATCACTGCCAGCGGAGTCTTGAACTCATGAGTAATCAGGTACAGGAACTCATCTTTTTGCTTCATTGCATTCGTTAAGACCTGATTTTTTTCATGTTCCAGGTCAAGGAGCCTTTCTTTCGCTTCTCTTAGTTCCAGTTGGCTATTCATCAGATCTGAGATTTCCAGTGCACTGGCAATACCATACAGGAAGTTTCCCTCCCGATCCATCACAGGTTTTCCATTTATGAGATAGCAGAACTTCTGACCGTTTTCACGTAAACATACCGTTTGGTTCTGCGTGGTTTCCCCTTTCGCTGCACGATAAACTGCGGTATCTTCAAACTTAATTTCCGAACCATCCAGATGATAGCGACGATTCAAGGGATCCGATAATCTGCTAAGGAGGTTTCCTTTTTCAAGGCGTTTCCCCGTGTGAAGATCCAGCGTCAGAACTGCGTTTTTCAGAACCAGGGCATTCATATCTTTATCAAAGACGAAAATGGACTCTCTCAGGTTGCTTAAGATTACCTCCAGCAGCTCTTTCTGCCTTCTAATTTCTTCTTCATATTCAACGATCTTGGTGACCACCCGGTGTGATACCACTACCGAGATTAGTTTATTTTCGTGGAATACCGGAATTGCATTGACCTCTATCACATTGCGCTCCCCGGATTTCTTCAGTACGATCCGTTCATTTCTTACCAGTTCTCCCCGAAATGCCCGCCGGGTCGGTGTGTTTTCAATATAGATAGGCCTGTCCTCTAAATCAAAGCAGGCATAACCCTCGTAAGCTGAATTTATGGTATGTTCAAGGGTCAAGTGGGGATGCAGCTTCCGCGCTTCCGCATTTACTTTTATAACCCTGCCCTCATGATCAAAGATTGCAAAAGCATCATTCATATTTTCAATGATGGTCTCCAGCTCTTCCTTCTGTTCGACGATCAGCCTTTCTCGGTTTACTTGTTCTGTAACATCACGGCATAAGATAATTCCCAGCTGAATTTTACCGTTTTCATCAAAGATGGGATCTGCATCAACATCAAAATATGTTGTACTGCCATCATGCTTCATCAGCAGACGCATGTTCTTAATTTTTTCGCCTCTGCTGACTTTGACTGCAGGGAATTCTTCTATAGGAAGGGGATCCTCATTGCTGTCATAATAGAATTCCCCTTTCTCATAGGATTCTCCCAGTTTATTTACGGCATCATTCAGCTGCGTAACATTCCTGATATATTCCCTCAGCTTTTTATTGACCTTGATGTAGTTTCCTGACCGGTCAACAACAGCAAGACCGTCTGACATATTATCAAGTATGACCTCCATCTGCATTCGTTCTACAACCCGGTCAGTCACGTCAGATGCAGTAACCACAAGGCATTTTACAACTCCGTTCTCTTCCATCGGTGTAATGATGGAATCCCAGTATGTAACACCCTTCTGAAAGCCGATATGCTCATATTCTTTTGCTGAAATAACTTTTCCTGTAGAGATGGCCTTTTCATAGTACTGCTCAAACCGGCTTCCCCTTAGGCCGGGAATCATATCTTTTATGGGCCGCCCAATGCTCAGGTATTTTTCATTGAAAGGCGGTTCCAGAAAGTTTAGGTATTTTTCGTTTGCCCTAATCAGAATCAAGTCCGGCACGCTAAGGATTCCAATTCCGATTACATTTGACAGGCTGAGCTGTTCCAGATATAGATTATTGTCTTCCAAACGGGAATTGGGTATTTCCTGTATGAAATATTCAATTCTGCCGGTAAGAGAGGGTGAACTCTTGGTTATCCTTACATTCCGGACATCCAGTCCCCGGGTAAATAGAGATGCTTCTGTTGTTCCTGTACTAGCTTCAGGAAGCCTGTTTATTCGGAGAATTTGAGAAAAGAATTGATTGTGAGTTTTTCCTACCAATTCTGATTTGTCATAATTCAGATACATGCAGAAACAATTGCTGATATCCGTTATGATTCCCTGTTCCTCAATGACGACTGGCTCTTGTTCATCCATTCTAAAATCGACGATCACGTAACTTACCTCTTACTGCAAATCTGATACGGCTTATCATAAAAAGCTTCTATCGAACAGAACAGGAAAAGATATTTCCTATCAGTGTTACAGAGTACCAGGGTGTGGCTGAAAACTGCTTGTGCCGGGGTGGGCGCTCACGATTTGCGCGGTAGACGATGCACAAATTTGAGCATGAATTGGTAAAATGAGTTTTCAGACACGCCCCAGCTAAAAAGGAGTTCGAAAACCCCTCCATTGATTCATATTCTCTTGTCTTTAAGCATACGGTTTTTTCTTGTTTTTGTCAATAATCCCCTGGCTCCTGACATCCAGAGTACCAAACAGCAAAATTCAAACATAAAATGAAATGCAGAGGAATGATTAACACCCAAAGCAATTTTTAATAAAGGAGTTTTTCACATGAACGTTCCCAGCGGCCTCATGCTTGATAACCGGGAAGAATATCTGAAACAGATCAATGCAACACTTCCGGCAGGCAATTTTGAGTCCAAAGAAGCGATCAGAAGAAATATTTTTTCCAGATGCCAAAAACCGGCTCTGGCATATATCTGCATCTACGCAAGCAACTATGTTACCGTAGTGGATGTGAACGATGCAAGGAGGCTTTTTGACATTACCGTAGGCGAGGGGCCCCTTGATATTGATATCAACAGGCATGCTCCCTATGCATATGTCACAAACTTTTTTGACAGTTCCCTTTCATTGATTGATCTTCGCATCAATGAAACCCTTACGACCATCCCCACTGGACGTCAACCGGCAGGGGTCAGAGTGACCCGCGACGGCCGCTATGTGTATGTCGTTCATTACGGAGAACCTGTTGTTTTCGTACTGGATGCTTATCGTTTGGAAAAGGTAACTGAAATTCCGCTGCCTTCCATCGGCTTTCAGCTGGATTTCACCCAAAACGGTACTCTGGCTTTTGTGACGCTGCGCAACACTTCTCAAGTTGCAGTCATCGACTTGTCTGTGAATCTTGTCGTAAAAGTTCTGCCGGCAGGAGCGGGAACCGAGTGTGTGAGCGTAAGCCCCACAAACCGTCTGGCCATGGTTTCAAATGAGGACGGAAATACACTTACTCCCATAAACGTACAGCTGGCGGAACCGGCTTTGCAAAATATTCCTACGCAGCGAGGTCCGGTTGGGCTGGCTTTCACCCCCTCTGGGAGATGGCTGTACTGTGCCAACCGATATGATAATACGGTATCTCTTTTCGATACGTTCACCCATAGTGAACTCACCAGCATCCCCGCAGGGCAGGGTCCCTATGGTGCTGAATTAGCGAACAGCGGAAAGCAGCTTGTTATCACCAACACATTTGAGAATACCGTTTCAATCATCAATACCCGTATCAATCAGGTTACCGCTACTGTTGAGGTGGGCCCGGCACCAGGATTCCTGGCAATTCTGTAAAAAACAGATACTATGGGATTGAAAATTCCCATTTCCACATGTTTATGTTATAAACACAAAGAGGCTGCGGCACAAGCAATGGAAAATTGCTTGTGCTCAGCCCCTTATCTACTGTTTGATTCGAACATAACCGGAAGGCAATGGCTGCGCACCGTATGCCAGAAACGACTTTTCCCAGCTGTCCACGTAAGAACCGGTTGCCCATTCCGCCATAACAACGCTGGTCCCTTCCTGCAGATCAATCTCTGCAAGCGGTGTTTCCGCCAGCTGTTCGGAAACCACCTGGTAAAGGATGATTTTATTTTTCGTCTTAACCAGCGCAATATCCCGGTTTGGAGAGGCAAATGCATCCAGTGCATCCGGTACCCGGTCTTTAATATTATGCCAGCTTAAGACAAGGCTGTCATAGTAAATCAGATTTGGCGGGGGAATGATTTTTAAATCAAAGTCGGTATGCTCGTAATTCATATCTTTTTTATAGTTGATTCTTCCAACCAAAAACCAATGACCATATTTACGAACGAGTCCGATGTTCTCTCCAAGCTCAGTCTCTTCCAAGGCAGAATACCCGTCTTTTTTCAATTCCGATACCGCCCGTTCCCTTGCACTCAGATAAGCACTCAAACCTTTATGGCCCATCAAATCGTGTATTTTAATCTCTGTCGTCAAAGACAGCTTATCCACCGGCAGCAGCTGAAGCCGGCTGCCTTCACTGGTCTGCTTTTCTATAGCAACATAATTGTTACCGATGTAATTGATCACTCGTGCGACAGGTTCCTGATCCCTCTCCGCAGCGTCCTCTCCATCCTTCTCCCCGGTTGTTGTAACAGGAACGGTATCTATTCCCTGCTGGTTACCGTTACCCGGTCCTGCGTCTTTCCCAGACCCTTCTATACCTGGCGCTTCTGTTCCTGCCCCTGCTGTTTCACTCTTGCCGGGATGGACTTCAAGGGTCTTGGCGGTGACATTGCGTGCTGTCAGCACATTTCCGGTCTTACCCCCCTCTGTTACACTTTTCACCTGAAGCTCCCAAAATCCGCTGGTACGGGGGAAAAAGAGTGAATCTGCAACAAGTACGGGGTGGACTTCATTATAGTCCGAAGCGATCCAAAGAGTACGGTAACGGTACCCGGAGCCATATGGTATTTTAATTCCCAATAGGATACCGGAAGTTCCCCGGATGCTTTCCTGATAGAGATCCTGTGAATTTCTGTCCGGTGAGCCAAAAAAACTGTCAGCATCATCCGAAACCTTTTTAAGCAAAAGTCCTTTGTTCTGAACAAAGGAAATCATGTTTTTATCGTCCAGCTCCATGAATTCGCCTAAATATTTGGATGCAGCATAGACGGTTATGACATCCACCTCCTGTGTCTCCGAGATGGAAACATCAGTAAAAGGAATGTATTTTGTCATCAGATAATCTGCAGCATTCACCTTTTTTATTTTATAGGTCAGCCGATCCCATACATTACCGTCAAATTCCACAGCGCCATCTGCAAACTGAACAGTGCCTCCGGTCCACTGCTGTGACGTTTCAATGGAATACCCACTGGTTCCCAGCTCTTGGATAATCTCCCACTTACCACTGAGCGGGCTGACCTGACTGGGAGGAGGAATGATCTTGCCTGCCGATGCACCGGGAGGATCGGCGCACCCGGCAAGAATCATCAGGAATAATGTACCCAGAAGAAGCAAGCTTTTTTTAACCATTTGCTTTCACCTCTCGGGGCAGAGTAATAGCGACGGTGGTCCCTACATTGACCTCGCTGCTGATATCTAATCGTCCCTTCATTAGCGAAACGATTTCTTCACAAATTGATAATCCGATTCCATTTTTCGAATGAGAGCTTTTTCCCTTATAAAATTTTTCTTTCACCATGGGAAGCTCATCCGGAGCAATGCCACACCCTGTATCAGTAATGGTAAATCGGTATTCCTTCTCAGAAAAATCAGCACCAAAATGGACGCTTCCCCCTGAGGAAGTAAAGTTCAGGGCATTATCCAGAATATTGATAAACAGCTGCTTCATACGGTTAACATCTGTAAACAACTCCGGCATATTCTCCGGATAAGAGACTGTGAAATTGATGTTTTCCCGCAGTGCTCTTGGGGTAAGCTGTTTTCGGATGTGCTCCATCAGCGTCATTAAATTTACCGTTCCGTATTCAAGCTTTATCCTGCCTGAAACAAATTTTGAAAAATCCAGGAGTTCTTCTACCATTCGGGTAAGCCGTTCACTTTCTTCCGCGATGATACCAAGACCGTCATTCAAAGTTTCCTTCTGTTGAAACTTTTCACTTTGCAGCGTGATCGCCCAGCCCATAATAGAAGTAAGCGGCGTCCGCAATTCATGGGAAACCGATGAAATAAACTCGTTTTTCAATTTTTCTCTCTTTGTAATTTCATCAGCCATATAATTTAAGGTATCGGAAAGCTTACCAATTTCGTCATCCCGTTTCTTCCGGCTTTTAATTTGAAAATTGCCTGCCGCCATGCTCTCTGCTACAGCAGTTACTTCTTTCAGCGGGATCAATATGGTATTTGCAAGAAAGATACTGAGCAATCCGACCAAAAGAACAACAGCAATACCGATGGCTACAAATATTTTTATCGTATTCCTGATATCCTGATCGATGGCATCGGTAGAAGCGATGAGACGAAGCGCTCCCACGATCTCTCCGTCAGATTTCAGCGGGTAAGCTACGGCGATGACTTTTTGGCCATTCAGGTTTCCCACCCATTCGCCCATTCGATTATTCAGGGCATCACGAATGTCATCCTTCGGCTCTCCCGGACCGGGAATTACTCCCAGAGAATCCATCACGATTCTTCCGTTTCTATCAATGATTTCAACCTCTGCGTTGCTCTGATTCCAGAAAGCATCGACGTTATACAGGATATTATCTTCCAGTGAAGCATCAGAATAATATTTAGAATACATATCAGCACTTATTTTGACCTGATTTGTCAGGTTTCCTTTTAAGCTGCCGTAGTAATTTTGCTGAACAATATAGATGAGCAAGACTTCCAGCACTGCTACTGAAATCAGGATAACAATCATAAAGTTGGCAGTCAGCCTTCCCCGGATTCCTTTTCTCATGGAAGCCTCCTGTCAGATTCTGGCTGCCACCTGTATCCCGAACCCCAGACGGTTTTAATATACTGAGGTGCAGATGGGTTCTCTTCAATCTTTTCTCTGAGCCTTCTGATATGGACATCCAAAGTTTTTGTGTCTCCGAAATAGTCCTCACCCCAGACAGCATTCAAAAGTTCATCCCGCTTCAGAGCCTTTCCGGGGTTCTCCATGAAGATCTTCAGCAGGGAATATTCTGTGGGCGTTAATTCGACTTCGTAGCCGCCCTTCAGAAGCTTATTTGCATCAGTATCAAGTTCCAAGTCCCCACAGGAATATACCGTCTTTATGGTATCGAAACGGTTCCTTCTTCGCAGCATTGCTTTGATTCTTGCAATTAATTCAAAAGGATTAAACGGTTTCACCATGTAATCATCCGCTCCAAGTTCTAGCCCCATGATCTTATCGGTATCCTGACTCTTTGCCGTCAGCATAATGATCAGCGGTTCCGGCGTATGCTCACGGATATGCCTGCAAACTTCCAGACCATCTATCCCTGGCAGCATAAGATCCAGCACCACCACGTCAGGAAGAAATGATCCGAGCAGTTCAAGTGCATCCTCTCCGCTTGCGGCCTCACCCACTTCATAGCCTGCCGTTTCCAGATTGAGTTTGATAAAGCGGCGTATGGAAGCCTCGTCTTCAACAACCAATACTCTTGTCTTGTTCTCCAGCATATTCTCATCCCTTTGGTTTTTTACTTTTATTGTACCACAAAAAATAATAACTTATGGTACAAAGTCTCACGCAATGAATGCCTTGTATTTCCCAATTCTTTCATCAATTATGCTCTATCTTGCTATTTTGCAACCGTATCCTGCGTTTCGGAGCCGGTAACAACAGCTTCGATGATCAGATCGCTGTATGCTGCTGCACCTTTTCGATTCAGATGAACGCCGTCAGAATAAAAATACTCATTATGTCCGCTGCTGGCAGAATACCAATCGATGAGCGTAACACCGGGATAGGTTTGGGCAACTTTGCCCAAGGTATCATTGACTGTGGTTTCCCATGGCCTGGGTACGCGGGTATTCACCAAAATGATTCGGTCTGCGCCCTGCAGCGCGTCCAGTGTTTTTTCAAGCTGTTTCTCCGTAAAAGAACCATTTGATCCAAGCTCTATAATTACAGTTTTACCCAGCTTGCCATTTTTCGAAAGGCCGGAGATAACGTCAGGTGCCTGATGCATCTGTCTGCCTACTTTCCCGTCTATGACAGCGCCGGGCATACGCTCCTGCAAATAGGACTCAATCCCGATCATTAACGAATCCCCAATTGCGGTAATTCCTTCCCCTTTTATCGTACCGGATTCCGCAGCTTTGTCGTTTTCCCCTGTCCCAGCTGCATTTTCACTGCTATCTATGTAAGAATCCCCAGCCTCATTGGACTGGCTATCTTTCTCTCCTGTTTGAGAAGACGCTTCTGCAGAACTCTCTGCCGAGTCCGGCACCTCATCTTCTTTCTTAATCCCTGCTTGATCCACTTTGTCAGAATCCTGCCTGGAAGCATCTGCACCTTCCGGTTTGCCTGCGG
>JARBUO010000204.1 GCA_029239605.1 Bacillota bacterium
TGGAAATGATATACTGAAACCATTAACTGAATATTTTATGGGAGGTCTGAAAATGAAAGGCTATACGAGCGACACGATAAGAAATGTTGCACTTGTAGGACATGGTGGATGTGGAAAGACTACATTACTAGAAGCCGCATTACTAGCTACAGGAGTAATTAACAGACTAGGTAAGGTAGAGGACGGTAACACTGTATCTGATTACGACAAGATGGAAATTGATAAGGGATACTCCATCAGTACTTCCATCGTGCCGGTTGAATACAATAAAGTTAAAATTAATTTTATTGATACTCCGGGTTATTTCGATTTTATCGGAGAAGTAAATTCTGCTATGAGAGCTGTTGAAGCAGCAGTGATCTTGGTAGATGCCTCTGCAGGTGTTCAGGTTGGAACAGAAAAGGCCTGGAATTCCTGTAAAGAGTACAGCAAACCCACCTTCATTCTCATCAACAAGATCGATAAGGAAAATGTCAACGTTGACCAGGTTATTGCCGATCTTAAGGACAAGTTTGGCACATCTGTAGTTCAGCTTTCTGAAAAGGATGCTTTGACGGAAGCCGTAGCTGAAAGTGATGAAGAACTCCTGGAAAAATATTTCGGCGGTGAAGAATTCACCGAAGAAGAATTCAATCGTGGACTTGTTGCAGGTATTGCATCAGGAAGCATCGTTCCTATTCTGACCAGCTGTGCGGTAAACGGCAACGGCGTGAAAGAATTCATGGATGCGCTGATCAAGTACGTACCGAAAGCCAAAGATCAGGAATACAAAGGCGAAGACTCCAAGGGAGATGAAGTCGTTAGAAAATGCGACGTTTCCGCTCCGTTATCTGCTTTTGTTTTCAAAACCATTGCCGACCCATTTGTAGGAAAAATCAATTTGTTAAAGATCATTTCCGGAAAATTGAATTCCGGAATCGAAGTATATAATACGAGAGCTGAGAAATCGGAAAAGCTTGGCGCGATCTTCTTTATGAGAGGAAAGACCCAGGCCGAAGCCGATGTGATCTCTGCCGGTGATATCGTAGCGGCAGCAAAGCTTCAGTTCACACAGACGGGAGATACCCTCTGTGAGAAAGCACACTTCATAAAATATCCAACCGTTTCTTTCCCGGAACCTTCTCTTTATATGGCGGTAGAACCCAAGGCAAAAGGCGACGAGGAAAAGATCAGCTCCGGCCTTCACAAGCTTATGGAAGAAGATCCATCCTTTGTTATGACAAGAAATACAGAAACCCATCAGACCCTCATTGGCGGTCAGGGTGAAATACAGATTGGAATCATCACTGCTAAGCTCAAGGACAAGTTCGGCGTAGGTGTTGACCTGGTAGATCAGAAAATTCCTTACAGAGAAACCATTAAAGGCCGCTCCGATGTACAGGGCAAACACAAAAAACAATCCGGTGGTGCAGGACAGTATGGTGACGTTCATATCAGATTCTCTCCTTCAACTGAAATCTTTGAATTCTCGGAAGAGCTCTTTGGAGGTTCTGTTCCGAAGAACTATGTTCCCGCAGTTGAAAAGGGTCTGAGAGACTCCATGGAAAAAGGACCCCTTGCAGGATTCAAGGTAGTAAATGTCAAGGCCGTATTCTATGATGGTTCCTACCATGATGTAGACTCCAACGAAATGGCATTCAAGATCGCTGCTTCTTTGGCGTTTAAAAAGGGTATCGTAGAGGCAAAACCGATCCTGCTGGAACCTGTGATGCACGTTGAAGTTCTTGTTCCCGATGAGTACATGGGCGATGTTATGGGTGACATGAACAAGAGAAGAGGAAAGATCCTCGGTATGGAACCACAGGCCGGCGGCGGACAGAAGGTTCTTGCAGAAGCGCCACAGGCAGAAATGTTTAAGTATGCCATCACGCTTCGTTCCATGACCCAGGCGAGAGGAAGCTTCACCATGAGATTTGAACGTTATGAAGAAGTTCCGGCTCATCTGGCAGAGAAGATCATCGCTGAGCATAAGAAAGAAACGGAAGAATAAAAATAATTGATCAAATAAAACAGCTGAGGTTTTGCGACCATCAGCTGTTTTTTGGTTTTGTGACCATCAGCTGTTTTTCTGACCCTGGTGTCAGACGTACTTGCAGGGGGGATACCATAATCAGAAAGCAGCATAAATTTCCTCAATGTTGCAATTGCAACATTAAAAATACCAATTTGCCGGTATAATTAATACAGACATCGGAATAAACTGAATAATCTATTCAAGATGAAATCAGCCCGCTTCATGTCATAGGCCACCCATTTCTTTGGGAGTCTGTCGGAAACGGGCTGAACTTGAATTGTAAGGAATATAACTTCGAAAAGCGCTGATGCTTCCATCAGTGCTTCCCTGACTCCAAGTGGTAAAAGACCGGGAGAGGAATGAAAGGAGGACCAGTACATGGGTATGTTTTGCTATCAGTGCCAGGAAACAGGCCGGGGAACCGGTTGTGAATACGGCGGAGTATGCGGGAAAAGTGAAGAGCTGGCTGATTTACAGGATCTTCTGATCTACACAATGAAAGGAATTGCAGAAATCGTTGTAAAAGGAGGGCTGGACGCTTCGATGCTGAAGGATGTAAACCGTGAGGTCTTAAAAAGTCTTTTCATGACGATCACCAATGCAAATTTTGATGATGATGCGATCATCGGACAAATTACAAAAATGATTGAGGCGAGAGATGACCTGCGGAATGAGATTGGAGAAGCAGAGCTCCACGATGCTGCTACTTACGAAATCAGCTCTATGAGAGATATGATTTTTAAAGCTTCTTATGCAGATATGACGGGACGGGAAGACAAGGATGTCAGGTCCCTGAAGCATTTGATTCTGTTTGGTATCAAGGGGCTTGCGGCTTATACCTATCACGCCCTTCAGCTTGGAAAAGAAAATCAGGAACTCTATCAATTCATTTATGAAGCGCTGAATGCGACACTGGATGATGAGCAAACCGTTGAGAGCCTGACAGCACTTGTGATGAAAACAGGACAGTTTGGGGTTACCGCCATGGCGTTGCTTGATGCAGGCAATACGGAAAGATACGGGAACCCCGAAATCACTGAAGTCAAGATTGGAGCGGGTAAGAATCCCGCAATATTGGTATCAGGGCACGATCTGACCGATCTGGAAGAACTTCTGGAGCAAACCAAGGACTCCGGTGTAGACGTTTACACCCACGGAGAAATGCTGCCGGCGCATTACTATCCGGGATTTAAAAAATATAATAATTTTATCGGAAATTACGGAAATGCCTGGTGGCAGCAGGAAGAAGAATTTAAAACCTTCCGGGGACCCATTCTGTTTACGACAAACTGCATTGTTCCTCCTGTCAGCGAAGAGGTAAAAGAAAGAATCTTTACGACAGGAGCCACCGGATACCCCGGCTGCACCCACATCACAGCAGCACCTGACGGAAAAAAGGATTTTTCCGAGCTTATTGCACTTGCCAAAAACCTTGGACCGCCTGTGGAAATTGAGCATGGCAGTATCATCGGAGGCTTTGCTCACGCGCAGGTCTTCGCTTTGGCAGACAAGGTAGTTGATGCTGTAAAGTCGGGAGCCATCAGAAAATTTGTGGTTATGGCAGGTTGCGACGGAAGAATGAAATCTCGGGAATATTATACAGAGTTTGCAGAGAAACTGCCCAATGATACAGTGATTCTTACGGCGGGATGCGCAAAATACCGCTATAACAAGCTTGATTTGGGAACCATAGGAGGGATCCCGAGAGTGCTGGATGCGGGTCAATGCAATGATTCCTATTCTTTGGCGCTGATTGCACTGAAATTAAAGGAGATCTTTGAACTCTCGGATATCAACGAACTGCCCATCGTTTATAACATCGCGTGGTATGAGCAGAAAGCAGTAATTGTTTTACTCGCCCTGCTGTATCTGGGCGTGAAAAATATTCGGCTGGGACCAACCCTGCCGGCTTTTCTCTCTCCCAATATACTTAACTTCCTGGTAGAGAACTTTGGTATTTGTGGAATTCATTCTGCAGAAGAGGACCTGTTGAACGTCTGTTCTTAATGTGCTACAATAGTAGAAAAAAGGGAACGGCAAAAGGGATGATTCGGAATACAGAAGATTACTCCGGCTTGCCGCAGACTGAAGATAGGATGAGGAGGCCCGAATGAGCAAAAAGGCAAAAACGGTTTTTGTCTGCCAGGAATGCGGATATGAGAGTCCCAAGTGGCAGGGGCAATGTATCTGCGGCCAATGGAATACCATGGTGGAAGAAAAAGTTGTTGAGATAAGAGAAGACGATAAGCGTCACAGGGGCGCTTCCGGGGAGAAATTGAAGGCAAATAGATTGTCTGAGATAAAATCCGGAAGTGAGACCAGGATCGACACCGGGATTGGTGAACTGAATCGCGTCCTGGGGGGCGGACTGGTGGTAGGGTCCCTGACCCTGATTTCCGGAGAGCCCGGCATCGGTAAATCAACCATAATCATCCAGGCTGCTTCCAAGATCGCAGAGCGCTGCGGCAAGGTGCTGTA
>JARBUO010000205.1 GCA_029239605.1 Bacillota bacterium
AAAGATGTGGAACCGGGAGCAACCATGATAGGAAATCCTGCAAAACGAGTAAAATAAGAGACCGAATGGAAGAATAAATTAAGCAGATCTACTAAGGAGAAAAAATGGAGCAACGATTATTGGAGAATATGGCTGAAATTTTAGAGGTTGAGGCAGAAGAACTCACCCTTGATACAGAATTCAGAGATGACCGCTTTTGCTGGGATTCTTTGAAAGGCTATGCCGTGCTGGTTATGCTGGAAGAGGAATTTGATGCTCAGGTTACAGTTAATGACTTTCTCAAGGCATCCAGAATTCAGGATCTTCTGGATTTTTGTGAGCAATAATGAGAGCAATATTATATGTTGACTCTATTAATCGATTGGTGGGAAAGTACTAGGTATTCATGTCCTTTGATGGGATTGGGTAAGGGAGGAAATACACGGAGTTATGGATATGAAAAAATGGATTGTTGTAACCGGAGCATCCAGCGGCATTGGGCTGCAGACTGCAAGGCAACTTTTGGAGAACGGGTACTGTGTTGTTGCAACCGCAAGAAATGCGCAGCTGCTCGATCAGAAATTCACGACGTATTCCGATACCTGCATCATACTTCCGTGGGATCTTTCCGACCCCGATCGAATCAAAGAATATGCCTCCTTGGTTCACGAAAAAGCTGGAGCTGTTTATGGTTTGATCCATTGCGCCGGTGCACAGAAAACATTGCCGATCCATATGCTGAAAAGCAGCAATCTTACGGAACTGTTTCAAATCAATACCTTTAGTGGACTTTTGCTTGTAAGTGCTTTTGCAAAAAAGGGATATTACATGGAAGGAGAGGCTTCCTTTTTGCTGATTTCTTCCTTGTCCGCCCATGAGGGCGCCTATGGAAAAACTGCCTATGCGGCTTCAAAGGCAGCCTTGGAGGGATTTGTGAAATCTGCTGCACCTGAACTGGCGGAAAAAGGTATCCGCATCAATGCTGTGGCTCCCGGAGTCGTTCGGACTACTATGGTAGAAAAGCATTTTCAGCAGCTTACGGAGACGCAGCGGAACAGCACCATCGGCGAATATCCTTTAGGGCTGGGGGAATCCCAGGATATCTCAAATCTGCTGGAGTTTCTGATCAGTGATAAATCCCGGTGGATAACAGGGCAAACCATTTTGATTGACGGAGGTCATACGGTAAGGAAATGTTAGCGGGTAAAGTGGACAGATTGAATGTTGCAGAGCATATAGATAAAGCTGATGGAGCAGCATTGCTGTTTCCCGGGCAAGGTGTTCAGTATCCAGGCATGGGGAAAGAACTCTACGATGAGCTGCCTGAAGCAAGAACAATTCTCGATTTGGCCTGTGATTTACTCAGCGTTGATATCCGCAAAACTATTTTTTCAGGGGCAGAAGAAGAGCTGAGAAGAACGGATATCTCTCAGCCAGCCATCTTTCTGGTCTCCTTGATGTACTTTGAAAAATGGAAGAAGAAGAATCCCGACACCGAAATTCTGGCAGTTGCAGGACATAGCTTAGGAGAATTCACCGCATTATGCGCTGCCGGCATTATCTCCTTTGAACATGCGCTGAATATCGTTACTCTGAGGGGAAAACTGATGCAGGATTGCTGTTCTGAAGAGCAGGGAATGCTTGCGGTGCTTGGTCTGGAAGAGGGGCCCCTTTTAGCGCTGATTCAGGCTTCCGGTTTGGAGAAGGCAGTATGTCTTGCTAATGTCAACGCAAAGACACAAATGGTTACCGCAGGCTTAAAGCCTGGCCTTTTGGAGCTGGAGAATAAGCTTCTTGCACAAGGAAGCGCAGCGGAGGATTCGTTGACGGGAGCCAAAGGCAAATGGCTGAACGTGGAAGGCGCTTTTCACAGCGCTTTGATGAAACCTGCAAATGACAGCCTGCTGCCTCATCTGGAAGCATTGGCGCCGAAGAATCCGTCCTGCTATGTGGTTTCTAACGCAGACGGAAAGCCTTCCAAGGATGGTGCCGAAATCATCGGAAAGCTGAAAAATCAAATGGTGTCAAAGGTAAAATGGTATGATACAATATTACAGATAAAGGACCTGGGGACTAAATCATTTTATGAAATCGGTCCTGGGGATACCTTAAAGAAGATCTGCATGACAATAACTTTCAAGCCGAAGTGCCATAGTGTTTGAATCAATTCGGAGGGAATATGCCTGTTTTAAGAACAAAAAAAGTCAAATTGCGTGGTGTTTGCTGCGCTTTGCCTGAAAATAAAAAGACAGTATTTGAGATTGGAAAAGATTATTTTGATGAAGCGACAATTGAAAAGACGACTTCTTCTATCGGAGTAAAAGAGATATATATTGCGGAGGAGGGTGTGACTGCTTCCGATCTGTGCTTTAAAGCAGCTGAGAGACTGATTCAAAAGCTGGGATGGGAGAAGGATACCATCGACGGCCTGCTGTTCATTAGCCAGACGCCTGATTACAGGTTGCCGGCAACCGCATGCATCCTGCAGCACCGACTCGGTCTTCTCAACGACTGTGTTGCTATGGATATCAATCTGGGCTGTTCCGGTTTTGTTTATGGTATTTTTACCGCCTCCCAATTCATTGAAACGAGGACTTGCAATAGAGTACTGGTGCTGACCGGCGACACGCTGCGAAGACACATCTCACCGAAGGACAAGGGGATCACTTTCATCATCAGTGACGCAGGTTCTGCAGCCGCATTAGAGTATGCAGAAGATGCGGATCCCATGACGATCGTTACCTACAGCGATGGAAGCGGTTACAAGGATCTGATCGTTGAGGCGGGCGGAGCGAGGATGCCCATCACACAAGAGACGGGAGAATATTATTCCGACCAGGACGGAAGCAGCAGAAAAAGAGAAGATCTCTACATGAACGGAATGGGGATTTTTACCTTTGCGGTAAAGCGTGTCCCAGCCTTGCTTCAGAATGTCCTTACAGAACACGGCTGGGGTGAAGAAAACGTAGATTTGTTTCTGCTTCATCAAGCCAATGCCTATATGGTGAAGTACATTTCAAAAAGAGCGAAAATTCCCGGTCACAAGCTGCCGGTCAATATTGATAAATATGGGAATACCAACGGATCGACCATTCCGTTTTTAATCTGTGATCTGTTCGGCGGCCAGTCGGGTAGAAGCAATCATGCTGTTCTGGCTGGTTTCGGTGTGGGCCTTTCCTGGGGTGCGGTGGCACTAACGATGAAAGACCTGGAAAGTGCCGATATTATTCATGTTAGAAAAGGCGGAGTTGAATGAAAAACTTCAGTGAATTGCGGAAAAATTTAAAAAAAGATGCTTCTGGATTACCTGCGGTACGGCTGGCAATTACAGCGGACTGGTCTGTTCAAATGCTTTCCCAGGCGCTGCGGGGCCTTGGTTATGACAAAGGGTATGACGTTTGTATTTACGAAGCGGCAATCGACCAGATGGAGGCAGAACTGCTCAATCCCCAGTCGGAGCTATATGCCTTTCAACCGGATTTCATACTACTTTTTCCTTCGGTAGAAAAACTGCAGAGCAAATTTTATGCAAAATCTTCGAGAGACGGAAAGGGTTTCGCTGAGCAGGAGCTGGAGCGGCTCCAAGCTCTTTGGGGGGCGGCTGGTGAGTTTTCTAATGCGTCTATTTTATGCTGTAATTACTGTGAGTTGAATGACGGTATCTTTGGCAATTATGCGGCTGCTTACGAAGAAGCATTTTTGTTTTCAACAAGATATTTAAATATGATTCTTTCAGAGGCAGCATCAGCTCAAAAAAACATGCACTTAATTGATATCTCATCCATTCAGAATCAATACGGAAGAAAGAACACCTTCGATGAACGTCTGTATTATCTATCCAAAACCGTGTTTTCCATGGAGATTTTACCGGCAGTTTCGGAACGGATCTTATCCTCAATGGAAACTTTAAAGGGAAGAATTAAGAAGTGCCTCGTTACCGACCTGGATAATACGATCTGGGGAGGAATTGTAGGTGATGACGGACTGGAAGGAATACAGATTGGCGAACTTGGTATCGGAAAGGCATTCTCAGATCTTCAGCAATGGATGAAGGAGCTTTCCCGGAGAGGTATCGCAATAGCGGTTTGCAGTAAAAATGATGAAGATAAAGCAAAGGAACCCTTTGAAAAGCATCCTGATATGGTTCTGAAGGAGGAGGATATCTCCGTATTTATTGCCAACTGGGAGGATAAAGCCGCGAATATCCTTAAAATCAGAGAAACATTGAATATAGGCTTGGATGCCATTGTTTTCATCGATGATAATCCTTTCGAAAGAGAGCTGGTTCGGGAAATGCTTCCTGAAGTCATTGTGCCTGAACTGCCCAAGGATCCAGCTTTGTATCTTGCGGTGCTCCAAAGTCTGAATCTCTTCGAGACGGTCAATATATCCGCCGAGGACAGGGAGCGAAGCCGGCTTTATCGGGAAGAGGCAAAAAGAGAGGCGGAGAGGGCGACGGGGGTCTCCTTTGAGGAGTATTTGGAAAGTCT
>JARBUO010000206.1 GCA_029239605.1 Bacillota bacterium
ACTTGAAGTATTTGTAAACTGCAAATTCGGCTACGACATTAATTGTGAAGTTGTATGCGAGGACGGAGTGATACATATGCCTGCCCCATCTTTCCCAACCATTCGCAAGGAAGGGAAGCTGGCAACAAATATAGAAACCAATTGGATCAATCGATTTATCGATTCCTACGATGTGGAGCTGCAGGATTGGATCGATCATGCTACCAGGTTCCAGGTGGGTGGTCCCAGTGCATGGGATGGATACATTGCGGAAGTAGTGGCAGATGCGTTGGTGGCTGCACAAGTGTCCGGTAAGATGGAAAAGGTTGAACTAGGGCAAATGCCAGAATTCTATAAGCTTTAAAAAAGGAGTAATATTATGAAAATTGGTTTTAACGAAGGCTGTAATCGTTTCTGTAAAGATCATTCTGTATTAAAGGATCTCGAGTTGTGTGAAAGGTATGGATTTGATTATATCGATATTCAATCCGAGTGTCTCAATCGGGACCTTGCGGCCGGAAAGTACACTCTTGAAGATTTGAGCAGCTGGTTTCATGATCCAAGTCACAAGTTAAAAATGCTCTCCTATAACGCACTGGTCTTTTTCAACATGAAACAGACTCAGGTGGAGAAGGATGCTGTAATGGCAGAGCTGGATGAAATTATCCGCCGATGTAACATGCTGAACTGCAAAATGATCGTCGTCGTGCCATCCATGGATCTGTCTGTACACGCAACCCTTGATGAAATCAAAGCGGATGCAGTAACTGTTCTGAAGGAAATGATCAAGAAAGTTGAACCTCATGGAATCAAGTTGTCTCTTGAATTTTGCGGTGCACCAACCATGTCCATCAATCGTTTTGAAGATGCATATGCCATTGCTGAGACTGTTGATCATCCGCTTGTGGGCATTACTCTTGATCAGTACCATTTCCATGCCATGGCTTCCAGTTTTGAATTCCTGGAGAAAGCAGACGGGAAAAAGATCTTTGTTTGGCACCTGAACGGTATGGAGAATATGCCTTGCGGCGCTTCATACAACAACGATGAAAAGCGCCTTTGGCCAGGCGAGCCGGGAGACTGTCTGGATCATAAACGTTACGCAGATACACTGAAAAAGATCGGATTTGAAGGTGACGTATGTACGATGGAAGTATTCCGCCCTGCCTACTATGAGCTTTCTCAGGAGGAAAACGTAAAGAAAGCTGCTGAGATAACGAAGCAGCATATTGCTGAGTACTGTTAAGTATTGCTGAACGATCCAAATTATTGAGTGATATTGTATCAGGAGAAAGGAGTAACAATGAAAATCGCATTTGACGTAGATGTACTTGCAAAACAGATGAGCATCAATGATATGGTGCATCAGGTTGCGGACTGGGGCTACAAATATATCGAACAGTCACCGCATCCCCGCATCAACCCGTTTTATAAACATCCGCTGTTCTCCAGGGAATGCGAAGCGGAATATCGAAAAGCACTGAAGGAAACGGGCGTTGAAATCTCATCCTTTATTGTGGTTTATCGCTGGGCTGGTCCCACGGAGGAACAGCGGGTTCACGCTGTGACAAACTGGAAAAAAATCATTGAAATAGCTGTGAATATGGGTGTACCGGTTATCAATACAGAACTGTCAGGAGATCCGAATCAGCAGGAAATTTGTAACGGTATGTGGTTCAAATCCATGGAAGAACTCCTTCCGATTATCGAAAGAGAAGGGATCCGTGTGGAAATTCAATCCCATCCTTATGACTTTTGTGAACTGAATAACGAGACCTGCGATATGGTAAAATCGTTCCGTTCTAAAAATTTGGGTTATGTATACTCATCTCCCCATGGCTTCTTTTACGATCAGGGTAAAGGCGATGTCCGCTCCATGCTGAAGTACGCGGGAGAGGAGCTGACACACGTTTTGTTTGCCGACACCTTCAACCAGACACTTGACTGTCGGTATATCGCAAATCCACCGTGGCTAAACAACCGCGGAAAAGCGGATATCACAATTCATCAACATCTGGCTATGGGTGAGGGCGATGTGGATTTCCCCGGAATTTTTGAGACTCTCAGAGAGATCGATTTTGCGAATAAGCAGCTCAAGCCGGATGCACCTAAAGCGGGCGGTGATAACATCGCCTGTGTGTCGATGTTTGGCTTCCCGGAAAAGATGGCTGCGCAAGCACCGGAAGCAAGGGAGAGAATTGAAAAGGAACTGCTGGGCAAATAGTTGAAAAAACGCAAGGCAGGTAACAATCAAGCAAGCGAGAAGGTCACATAATGAATCTCCTCAATTCTAAGTGACCATTTATGATTGATAATCTAACGGGAGTAAGGGGCTGTGACAGGAAGTCTTGTCACAGCCCGCTCTCTAATACGGATAAAAAAGGAAATAACGTCATCTGAGTGATACCAGGCAAGTACAGGATCAGGATGATGCGAAGTGAAAGCAATGGGAAAGGCGGTTGTGAGATGAAAACAAAGCAAATGACAACAGCACAGGCGTTGTTAAAGTTTTTAGATAATCAATATATTAATATAGACGGTGAAGAAATCAAGTTTGTTGAGGGTGTTTTGGGTATCTTCGGTCATGGGAATGTGGTTGGTTTCGGTGAGGCGTTGGAATCCGGAGATCACAGCTTACGGTTTATTCAAGGAAAAAGTGAGCAGGGTCTAGGACATATTGCTATGGGATTCGCAAAACAGAAGAATAGAAGGCAGATCATGGCGGTGACGAGTTCCATTGGACCGGGGGCACTGAATTTGATTACATCCGCAGGGACAGCGACTTCCAACAGAATCCCCGTCTTGTTCCTGCCGTCTGATACTTATGCAAGCCGGCAGCCGGACCCTGTGCTTCAGCAGATTGAACAGCCCTATGATTACAGCATTACGGCAAATGATGCTTTTAAGCCGGTTTGCAAGTACTGGGACCGTGTCAGCAGACCTGAGCAGCTGATGACGGCTGCAGTGAATGCCATACGTGTATTGACAGATCCGGCGGAAACGGGCGCGGTGGCACTGTGCCTGCCTCAGGACGTTCAAGGAGAAATCTACGATTATCCAGTAGAATTCCTAGAGAAGAAAGTTCATTATATCCAAAGACGTGATATTGAACAAGAAGCACTGAAGAGAGCTGTCCGGATGATTGCGGAAAGTAAAAGGCCCATCATCCTTTGCGGGGGAGGAGTTAAATACTCAGACGCAGGAGAAGAACTGCTGAAGCTTGCTGAAACCTTTCAAATACCCTTTGGAGAAACCCAGGCAGGGAAAGGTGCTGTAACATGGAACGCTTCGATGAACATGGGAGGAATTGGAACAACAGGAACTTCTGCCGCCAACCGAATTGCCCTGCAAGCGGATCTGGTTATTGGCGTAGGCACAAGGCTCAATGATTTTCATACCAGCTCAAAATGGCAGTACCAAAATCCTGACATGAAGCTGCTGACCATCAACCTGAACGCCATGGATGCATATAAGATGAATGCTACGCCGGTAATTGCAGACGCAAAGCTAGCCCTTTTAGCAATTACCAGCGAGCTGAAAAAACTTGACTATAAAAGCGGATATCAAGGGGAGATCCAACGAGAAAGAACCGCTTGGGATGCAGAGGTTGATCGGCTTTACAGTTTAGAAAGCCAGAATCCGGAAGCAATGATTCAAACCAGAATCCTGGGAGAGCTGAATGAGAAACTAACGGCGGAGGATGCCATTATCGTCACTGCGTCAGGGAGTCTTCCAAGTGATTTGCAGAGAGTATGGAGGTGCCGGGGCAAGAATGTATATCATGTCGAGTATGGTTTTTCCTGTATGGGTTATGAAGTAAATGCTGCAATCGGTGTGAAACTTGCTGAGACTGATCGGGATGTATACGTGCTTGTGGGTGACGGAAGCTTTAATATGCTTCATTCGGAATTCTTGACCAGCTTGCAGGAAGGGTTGAAAATTAATATTATTCTGCTGGATAATCACGGTTTTCAGTGCATCCACAATCTGCAGAAAAGTCAGGGGATTCCAAGCTTTGGAAATGAGTACCGGAAGCGGGAACCGGAGACCGGACGGCTGACTGGAGATTATCTCCACGTGGATTACGCGCTCCTTGCAAAAGCTTATGGCGGAAACGGGTATCCCGTTAGAACGGTGGCTGAACTGCAGCTGTCTTTTCAGAAAGCAGAGAAAGAAAAGCGCACCTGTCTCTTTGACATCAAGACTATTCCCGGAACCATGACAGGGAATTATGACGCATGGTGGAGGGTGGGAACTGCGCAGATATCGGTACATAAAGAGGTGGAAGAAGCTGCGGCAAACATCAAAGAAGAATTGAAGAAAGCAAGAGTATACTAGAAAGCGGAATGAAATAATACGGCAACACTGGAAGCAGACCAAGAAACCAGATAAAATAACGAACCAAGCCAAAAGGTATAACGAGGAGATATGAAATGGATAAATTATTCGAAATGACAAAGAAGTTCCCCATGACGAAGT
>JARBUO010000056.1 GCA_029239605.1 Bacillota bacterium
GTAGGTCTTGTGGTAAGCTTTCAGCTGCTCCAGGCAGGCTGCGAGGTTGCCGCCATTGTGGATGCTGCCCCGAGAATCGGAGGTTATGGCGTCCATGCAGCAAAAGTGGCACGCTGCGGCGTTCCTTTCTTTCTCTCTCATACCATTCTGCAGGCGGAAGGGGACGACGGGGTGACGGGCGTCACCATTGGAGAAGTGGATGGGAACTGGAATACGATTGCGGGGACAGAAAAGCATTTTGATGTGGATGCCATCTGCCTGGCGGTAGGACTTTCTCCCATGTCACAGCTCCTTCAGATGGCGGGATGCGAGATGGAGGATCATCCGAAATTCGGAGGACTAGTTCCGACCTGCGACGCATACGGAACAACATCGGTTCCAGGGCTGTTTGCAGCCGGAGATGTTTCGGGAATTGAGGAAGCCAGCTCCGCTATGATCCAGGGCAGAATTGCAGGAGCCGCCGCGGCACTCCGCCTGGGATACTTCTCTGAAAATGAGTTTGTCTTGCGGGCAGAGGAACTTGAACGAGCACTGTCCAGTCTCCGTCAGGGCATGTTTGCACCGGAAAACAAAGGAAAGAAGTTGTCTGCAACAGAGGAAGGCTGCCCGGTTTCGGAACATCTGCTGAGAACCGGATTCCTGACAGAGGATGAAATCTTCCGCTATCCCGGCGTTAAGAAGATCAAAGGAATTCATCCGGTCATTGAATGTTCCCAGAACATTCCCTGCAATCCATGTCAGGATGCCTGCGCAAGAAAGTGTATCAAAGTCGGGGAACGAATTACATCGCTGCCTGTGGTTGATGAAGAGGTTTCCTGCTCCGGCTGCGGCATGTGCGTAGCTGCCTGCTCCGGCCAATGTATCTTTCTTGTGGATGAAGAATTTGAGGAGGATTATGCTACAGTGGTGATCCCTTATGAATTTCTCCCTTTGCCCAGGGCAGGTGAGAAAGGAATCGCACTGGACCGCAGCGGAAAGGAACTCTGTGACGCTGAAGTCGTGGGGGTAAAGAGCCTTACGGCTTTTGACAAAACCAGCCTGCTCACAATAAAGGTATCAAAAGAAATGAGCATGAGAGCAAGATTTTACAAAAAAGGGGTGAGAGTCGGATGAAGAAAAATGATCGTTCCAGAGAGATCGGCAGATTTCAGCCATTGCCCGATGATGAACGACTGATTTGCCGGTGCGAGGAGATTTCAAAAGGAGAGATTCGAAAGGCCGTCCATGACGGAATGTTCACCCTGACAGAAATACGGCGTTATCTGAGAACTGGAATGGGGTTATGCCAAGGCCAGACCTGTGCAAAGCTCGTCCGGGATATCGTAGCAAAAGAGCTTGGAATCAGCGCCGGAGAACTTGAACGTGCCGCTGCAAGAGCACCGATGCGTCCCATTGAGATGAGAGCCTTTGCAAATGAAGGGAATGGAGGTGAATAATATGAAAAACAGTTCGGATGTGATCATCATTGGAAGCGGAGTCATCGGAAATTCTGCGGCATACTATTTGGCGAAAAGGAACTATTCTGTTACCGTTCTTGAGAAAAGCAATCATATTGCAAACGGCGGATCTGTCAGAAACGGCGGCGGTGTACGGCAGTCGGGAAGAGACAAGCGGGAGATGCCCTTTATCCTGCACGCTGTCAGAAATATGTGGCCCACTCTTTCAGAAGAGCTGGAAATGGATGTGGAGTACTATCAGGAAGGCAATTTGAGACTGGGAAAAACGGAAACCCATGAGAGGATTCTCACCGATCTGACAAACACTGCAAGCTCCTGCGGACTGGACGTGAAGATGATAACCGGCGAAGAGGCAAGAACCATCTGCCCTTATCTTTCGGAAGAAGTAACCTCGGCCAGCTGGTGTCCCACTGACGGACACGCAAACCCAATGCTCACCACGCTGGCCTATTACCGGAAGGCAAGACAGCTGGGGGCCAGATTTATAACGGACGACGGTGTGACGGAAATACGGAAGGTCAAAGGAAGAGCCTGCCGGGTCATTACGGAAAGCGGAGAGGTCTACGAGGCGGATACAATCATCCTTGGAGCAGGCTATGAAAGCAGAGAACTGGCCGCTACGGTGGGAATTGATGTCCCTATGACGCGCTGGCTCATGGAGGTTCTTGTTACAGAGGCACAGCCTCCGATGTTCTACCAGATGCTGGGTACTGCCATGGCAGACTTCTATGGGCATCAAAGCACCCATGGCTCCTTTGTATTCGGAGGAACCTCCGGGTTTGAGGAAACCAATAAAGACAACGGAACGCCCTCGGCCTCCAGCATTACGGCTCCCTGCATCTGCAGGGGAATTATCAAATATTTCCCCGCGTTGGAAAACGCCAAGATTGTGAGAACCTGGGGCGGCTGGATTGATCAGTGTGCGGATCATGTGCCGGTAATCAGCTATGTGGATGAGGTTCCTGGACTCATTCTTGCCTGCGGGTTTTCGGGACACGGCTTTGGAATTTCTCCAGCGGTAGGTCTTACACTTTCCGAGATGGCCGTTGATGAGAAAACGACCATTGACATTTCAAAGCTGCGTTACGACCGATTTACAGCCAAGATTTAATACGGACTTATTTTGTATTATTAAGCCGCTAAAAAAATTAATCAAAACGGTATTAGAACAAAGGTGTTCAGCTGTCGATGTTTGGCAGCGGGCACCTTTTGCCATTCTTGTTCACATTTGATCAGCACGCACGGCTACGGCTGCGGTGGAAAATGAGCGTCGGTTGTTGCAGCTGCTGCTGAGAAATAAAGGAGGATCGTTATGAACACGAAAAATATGACTACGTTAAAACGGACATTAACCACAAAAGATCTGGTCATCTATGGACTGGTATTTATGATTCCGCTTGCTCCTGCCGCTTTATACGGCGTCTTTCTGGAGCCCTCCGGAGGGATGGTGGCGCTGTGCTATCTGATTGGAATGGCAGCCATGTTTTTTACAGGAATGAGCTATAAGGCAATGGCAAAGAAATATCCTCTGGCAGGCTCTGTATACCTTTACGTTCAAAAGAGTGTTTCCCCGTCCTTCGGATTTTTGACCGGATGGGCAATCCTTTTGGACTATTTCCTGATGCCGGCTACGGTTGTTATCATCGGAAGTTCTTTTGCCAGCAGCCTCCTTCCAGCCGTGCCGATATGGGCATGGACCCTGTTTTTCATCGCTTTCTGCACCATCGTCAACATCCTCGGTGTGGATCTCATGTCAAAATGCAGCTGGATTCTTTTCGCCCTGCAAATCGTTGTAATCATAGCATTTCTTGTCTGCACCATCCGACTGTGGATCAATGAAACCATTCATTTCAATACCATCTCCTTTTATAATCCCCAAAGCTTCAATCTGTCGGGCATCTTGCAGGCTACGGGAATCGTAATCCTTAGTTATCTTGGCTTTGACGCCATCAGCACCCTTGCAGAGGAGACCGTGAAACCTGAGAAAAATGTGGGGAAAGCAATCATCTATGCGATCCTGCTCATCGGCTTGATCTTCATTGTAATTACCTTCTTCTGCGGAATAGCCTATCCCAATTACCAGGAACTGAATGTAGACTCTGCATTTATTGATATCGTTGACTTTGTAGGTGGCTCCTGGCTTACGGTGCTGACCACCTTTACACTGGTGCTCTCCTTTGGCATCGCAACCTGTCAGGCTTCACAAGCTGCCGTTTCCAGAGTGCTCTTTGCAATGGGAAGAGACGGCGTGCTCCCAAAATCTCTGGGTAATATCAGTGAAAAATATCAGACGCCTGCAGTTGCCATCATTTTTGTCGGAATTGTGATTACTCCCATTGCACTGTTCTGCTCATTGGGTCTCATTTCTACCATGGTTAGTTTCGGTGCATTATTTGGATTTCTGCTTCTTAATGTATCTGTCATCTGGAGCTTCTACCTAAAGGATGCGGAAAGCCGCAGAAAGAATTCGTTAAAGGCCGCGTTCCTTTATCTCATTTGCCCGCTGATTGGTTTTGTCGTTTCTCTCGCTATTTTTATCAATCTGGGAATCAATGCACATGTGGTGGGATTTGGCTGGCTTATTTTGGGCTTTGTCTATCTGGTGTGCGTAACAAGAGGGATGAGAAACCCGGTTCCTCAGCTGGATTTGAGCTAAGGAAACGCTGATTCATTCCGTTCGCATTTTCAGGTCGTGAAAATGAATTATGTCGACGGGTGAATGCTAAAGCGAACGTTAAGAACCGCCTCTGCAAATTGAGATGGCGGTTCTTTACAATTCATGTAATAATGAAGTGTAAAGGGAATGCGGATACTTGGTGTCATTAGAATGGGGTGATCAAAATGTGCGGAAGATATACTTTTTTTACGGATAAAGAGCTTCAGGAGGTAGATGAAATCATCGATCAGATCAGCAATGAACTTCTGCTGGAAAAGATGAAGGCTGGAGAAATTTTTCCTACCAATGCGGCGCCGGTGCTTCTGCCCCAAGGGGAGCTTGTAATACCGAGGCTGATGATCTGGGGCTTTCCAAACTTTCGAAATAAGGGAGTCATTATCAACGCACGTTCCGAAACAGCAAGGGAAAAAAAGTTGTTTGGCGCTTCGCTGGAAAGCAGAAGATGTATCATCCCGTCTACTGGTTTTTATGAATGGGATCGGCAGAAAAAGAAATATCTTTTTAATCTATCAGGCACACAGATGCTCTATATGGCGGGGATCTACAGCCGGTTTGACGAAGAAAATCGATTTGTTATTCTCACCGCAGGAGCGAACCGGTCTATGGAACAGGTACATGATCGGATGCCGGTGATTCTTCCAAAAAATAGGATCAGGGATTGGCTGCTGGATGCAAACCAGATTGATGATATTCTATTTGGGAACCAGCCTGAATTGGTTAAGAGCGAGGCGGATGGGAACCAGCTGGAATTGATCGGGAGTGTGGATTGACTGTAGATATGCAGGCATGCGTGCGCGTATATGAAACACGAGCTGGTGTCAGGATGAATTTGTTTCTCGTTGTAAACTTAAGTCGGTCAAGGCACTGGCAACAACTGCCTTATTATTTCATAGTATAGTAGATACTGCTAAAAAACAGTGCGCGAGAGGGGCTATTGCATATGAAATATAAAGTAGCAATTTATAGCGATAAACTTTATGCAGATGATATTCTATGGGGATTTACAGCTGCAGGCTGTGAAGCGCAAATAATCACACCGGCTTCAATACAAGAGTTTGATAGATTGATGGGAGAAATAAATCCTGATCTACTGATACTTTCGTCCTATATGGGTTATTTCAAGGATACAATGCTTAAGTATATCGGTTTTAGAAAACTCCAAAAGTATAAGTGTGTTGCTTGGGATACGGAAGGGGTAGGCCAATTTGATCTACAAATGAAAGGTTTTGAACTATCGAAACCGGATATGATATTTTCAATTTGTCCTGAAATGCTCGAGATTCTCAAAAGTAAAAACATTCCCTGTGAGAGACTTGATTTTGCATATAATCCTACAATTCATTACCACAAATCAATCTCTATCAATAATAATAAAACCATTAGCTTAGTTGGCAATGCATGGTTATGGTATTCCGAGCATTATCCTGAGCATTTTCGATATAGCAAAGCAATACCGGTCTTATTAAAACCCTTGATTGAAAATAGTTATAAAATAGATTTTTATGGTACCACAGAATATCAGCAGGTTATCAAAAATTTTCTAAATCTTGATGTGCCGATTGAATGGTTTAAAGGCACAATTTCTTACGAAAAGACGTGTGATATCTATAATAATTCCTTTATTAATTTAATTACACAGAATCATGAACAGACGATAACAAGGCGCACATTTGAAATTCTAGGATCCGGTGGTTTTGGTCTTTCCTGTTATAATAGCGCTTTAAAAGATATGTTTGGAAATAGCAAAGCATTAGCAATTACAAAATCTCCTAATGAGACCCTTGATTTAATAGAACATTACCGAAGAAACGTGGATGACTATATAAAGGTTCGTAAAAATGCGGCTATTAGCGTACAGAATCACACTTATAAAGAAAGAGCCGAAACAATAATCGATAAGATATTTAAAAAAGATAATAAATCAGAATAAAACTCGGCGCACTCAATACGGACAATACAGCATTTGTAAGGATTTTGAACGGAATACGTTTAAAAGGCGGTAGCAAACCGCCTTTTTACTATTTTCTCTGAATAGAAGGAGTGCTGTTTATTTTCCAACCAGCCCATCACCATCACGGTCATCCATATATTTATAAAGCCAGTGGTCCTTTGTGATGGGCATCTTAAATCCTGCTGCCTTGGCCTCAGCGATTGTTACTTTACCATCGTCGTTTGTATCAATAGAGGAAATGTCAACTGCAGCATCCTGTGCCTTCTGCTTTTCGATCAGCGAACTATTCACCTTGTCTGGATCTACATTATCAAAATCCTCAGTTATGACATTGCCTTTTAGCGTGTAGGTATAATGATAATGGCTCGGAATCTGTGTTTCCGTATCGGGGTAGGTAATTACCGCCTCGAAATCGATACAGCCGCCTGCATCTCTGATATTCTTTTCCATATAAGCCTGGTCACCATGCCGGTTCAATGTGCTATTCTGCGGCGTAATGTTGTAAGCATTTGAAACGCCGCCGAGAGAATCGGCAATCACATGGCCTTGATCATAGTCGGGCAGCTCCGTACCGGGGACTTTGGCTTCTTCATTGTAATACCGGCCAGCGGATGTAACCGGTTCGTTGCTGTCGTCCTGCAGGATGATTTCCTTGGCCACGACTCTAACAAGCTGTCCGTATTCATTCGTAAAGGCCCAGTATTCCCGATCTCCGAAGCCTATGTCAACAGCAACATTTGCTTCTCTTGACCCGCTCCTGTCACCACCATCTACAGTAATCACCGTATAGCCATCAAACTGCAGATCTGCATCTATATTTGTGGTAATATTATTCTGAGCATCAGCCTGTTCCGGCAGTTCTAATGTTAGATCGCCGCATCCCGTTGATAAAACGCACAGCAGTATAAGTATTGCTAGTATTCTTTTCATGTCAATCTCCCATTGTCATTTTAGTTCGTTCTTCGTATAGCCTCTTCGTATTGTATTTTCACAGCGCAAGTAATACGACACTTTTACGCCGAAAATATCCCTAAAAGGTTTTAATATTTGCAGACAAAAAAATCAAAAAGCCTTGAATCGTTTAAATTCAAGACTTTCCAATTCATTCATCTGGTCGGAGTGCGGAGATTTGAACTCCGGACCTCTTGACCCCCAGTCAAGCACGCTGACCAAGCTGCGCTACACCCCGTAATATGAATATTCTTTTGTTGAGAAAATGGTCGGAGTGGCCGGACTTGAACCGGCGGCCTTTGCGTCCCGAACGCAACACTCTACCAAGCTGAGCCACACCCCGATTAGATTCAATTATATAACTTTTTAAGCGACTTGTAAAGAGCGGGAATCTAATTTTTATACATTTTATTGATAATCTTACATTTTGAGACCACCGCTGCAAGCTGAACGATTTGAAGCCGTACGTCATATTATACAACATATTATACGGAGGTCAATAGAAAATGGTTAAAAAAAATCAGGAAACTTTACCGATCCCCGAAATCGGATATTTGATCACATATGAACAGTTAAACATACTGCTTGAGTTTCTCAGACTGTGGTCGCAGCTTGCAATGTGGACACGATCATTGATCCTTAGTACGGTAAACGATACCGGTAACAAAACCGCAGTGGTCAACCACCTTTACACAATCCCCACCGAGTTTTATCGTGCGCTCCGAATTTTCTACGGAACTGCAATCTCTCAGCAGATTCTGAACTTACTTACCAATTTTATTACCGCACAATGGAGGCTGATCTACGCATTGAAGGAAGGCAACCAGCAGCTGGTCGACGAACTGACGGTTAACTTATATCAGACTGCCGATGCGTTTGCAGAATATATTGCACCGCTGAATGTATATTGGGATGTGAACCATTGGAAAAGCTTACTGTATCAATATATTAGACTGGTGATAGATGAAATGGTAGCCATGATGGCGGGCGATCATGATAAGGAGATTGAGATTCACAGACGATTGGACGATGTAGCAGAAATTATCGGAAGCTATATGGCCAGGGGGATCATAGCAAGAAACCTGGCGCTGGGCGGACAGGGATATCAGGAACCGGCAGCATCTGAACCGGAAAACCCCGTGCCAGAGAGTGCAGAATAAAAAGGGCAGGCGCGTACATGTATGAAAGGCACCCAGGCACGATACACAGCGTAATAAACAGGCAGGGTGTTCCTGGGTGTCTTTCTTTTTTATGCTTTGTCGGTACAATCATAAAAACTTTATAGACGGACACATACTAAGGATTCTTTCGGAATAAATTGTACTAGTTCCTTGAACGGCTAAAGCTTTGGTTTACGCTTGCTTAAAATCAAATATTAACCGGTAAGGTTCTGATTTTGAAATGGCAATCAAATTACAGGAGGGATGAATCTTGATCAATAAACTTTTAATTGGTGTTTCTTCCGCAATTTTGGGCGCGCTAATTGCGGTGGTGCCTAATTTTACGTCGCTTCAGATCTGTGAGCTTTGTCAGAGAATGGCCATGAAATGCAGCTGGGCTGCAAAGGCCGAATTTGGAATCGGCGTTTTAATTCTATTTCTTTCCATTTTACTGATCTTTACGGAATCCAGAGAGATTCGGCTTGGTGTCAGTGCGGCGCTGGGCATGGTCGGAGTTCTTTCCGCTCTCATTGCCAAAGTATTAATTGGCTTCTGCGGAGGTGAATGCTGTTCCGGCTGCACCTGCAGTCCTCTTACACCCCCTGTTATGACAGGGCTTGGAATTGTTATAGCAGTAATTGCATTTATAAACGTTATTTATCTGCTGCAGAACAAAAATACATAGTAGCCTGCCTCCTGGTTATATTATTTTTAGGAGGCGATGAAAAATGGATGAACGATTAAAGAAATTGGCAGAACTGCAAAAAGAAAAAAATGAAATTGAAATAGCAAAGCTGGCCGACAAGCTTATGGCTGAGGGCGGTACAGATTCCGACCCTGCGATGGCACAGATGTCGGATAATGGAAATGTATCGCGGCAGCTGTATCAGGCAATCGGACATGAGACGCTTCAAAGTGAAGACGATGGTCATTACCGTGCCATGCTGGACAAAGCCAAGGGCTCTCTTCCTTTTCACGATAATCAGAGTCATGGCTACTGATCGAAAAAAGAATGATGAAACAATGTATTCTCAGGAGCAGCTTTGGTGTGGCAGGATTTTAATCAATGCAGGGCTGAAGTTTCATTCAGATAACACAATTAAGGCCGTTTATTCTGTAATTAACACAGAGTAAGCGGCCTTTTATCTATTATTCTATAAAAGTATTAGCGTTCGGTCCGGCATCGTATTTCATACATCTAATGAAGAATATTCAAGCCACCGGACGGTTCATGCACCAGGCTGTTTTTGCTGAGGCGGGGTACCCATAATATTGGGCGCCATAGCCGGTGCCGTTTTTCCCTGACTCTGTTCCAGACTTTTTTTCAAAGCTTCCATTAAATCAATGACATTGCTGGGCTCATCCTGCTTTGCTGCAACGATTTCTTTTCCGGCAATCTTCTGACGAATCAGCTCACGAAGCCGTTCCTGATATTCATCTTTATACTGAGAAGGGTCGAAAGGCTGCGCCATTGATTGAATCAGTGTCTTTGCCATGGTCAGCTCGCTTTCGTTTAGTGCGGGTCTTGCAAAGGATTTTGGTATCTCCTTTATGTCGTCTTCAAAAAACATGGTATTGATCAGGATATTGTCTCCTGCGGGAATCACCGCCAGGAGCGTCTCCTTGTTTCCCATAACCGTCTTGGCTATGGCGACCTTGTTTTCCTCCTTCATTGCAGTACGAAGAAGTTCAAACGCTTTTTCCCCGCCGGTTTCCGGTATCGTATGATATGACTTTTCGTAATAAATCGGATTAATGGTATCCAAATCTGCAAAATGAAGTATCTGAATGGTCTTATCCTTTTCTGTCTTGACCTTCTCAAAATCTTCTTCGTTTACAACAACATATTTGTCCTTGTCATATTCAAACCCTTTAATAATATCGCCGCTTGTAACTTCCTTGCCACAGTGACCGCAGGTTTTTTTATATCTGATGCGGGAATGATCCTCCTTATGCAGCTGGTTAAAATGAATGTCATTGTCCTGCGTCGCCGTGTGAAGTGCGACAGGGATGTAAACAAGCCCGAATGAAATTGCGCCTTTATGCGAAACTGCCATAGTTCGTTTTCCTTTCTGTACGTTTTTATTTTTTATTCGCTTCTTATTTTTAATTCTATATTAAAGTTGGTTTTAGTGTCTCAAAAAATCAGGAAAATTATTCTATTCAATGATGGATGACAGGGTCTTTGGCCTGATGCTGACAGATGAGTATGCGAATTCCATTGCAAATCAACAATCAAAGCCTGTTTTTCGAAGGAAACATAGAAAATCCTTCTGCAGAGGAGAAGGAAACAGTTATATAATATGGAAACAAATGAGTGAAATAAAAATCGAATGTTCAGAAATAATATTAACGTAAGACGATGACAAAATTGAAGTGAAACATTTATTGAATCATTTCATAGCACAAGAAAACACATGCAAAACATGAAAAATTTACTTGTAATAATAAATCGTCTACAGGTTAAATTAATACCACAAAGGAGGTGAAAATGTATGGCAAGCAACAACAGCAACAATCCTGTAAAGCCTAGCGCAAAAAACGGATTAAACAACATGAAGACTGAAATCGCTAATGAGCTTGGTATCTCCGGTTATGACACACTGGATAAGGGAAACCTTACTGCTCGTCAGAACGGTTATGTTGGCGGTTATATGACTAAGAGATTAGTCGAAATGGCTGAACAGCAGCTCTCAGGTAGATAAATAAAAAATCGATAATTTTAACAATAAATCAGCTTATGAAATTTTATATTCCATAAGCTGATTTTATCTTATGAAGGAAAATATCGCATTAGGGGTAACCGGAGGAGGGATTAACATGAAGCTTCCGTTAAGGCAGAGCGCTGTAATCGAACGCATGAAATCCGAAATCGCATCACAATACGGGGTGAAAAGCTTTGAGGATATTGACCGTGGAAAAGTGACGTCCAGGTCAAACGGCGACATTACAAGGACATTGGTGGAGCTGGCTGAAAGAAAAGGGCTGCAGCAATAGTATAATGTTTGTAACGGGTATCAATGCTCAAAATACAATACTCTCATAACTCAAGTTTTGTCTTGATAATTCACTGGCTTAGTGACATAATGAAATTGGACTGAGTTGATCCAAAAGCGGGGAAAGTCTTCCTCGCTTTCTTAATATATATTACTGAATTCTTGATTTCGAATTTAGTCGGCTGCGAGATTTCAGCTCATGCTGCCATGAAGTGCAATTTGACGGGTGTGAGTCTTGAAAGCCGCTTAAAAGATAAATTGGAAAGTGGAGTATTGTTGGTAAAATGAATATTAAAGAGGTTGCAAAAAAAGCCGGCGTTTCTGTCGCAACGGTTTCTCGTGTTCTAAATCATCCTGAAAGCGTTGCACCTGACACGAAACAGCGGATTCTCGATGTAATCCAGGAATTGGAGTATACTCCAAATTGGTTTGCCAGAGGACTGAATTTCAACAAAACCGATACCATTGGTCTGCTTATTCCGAACATATTAAACCCAAGTTACATGGAAATCGCAAAAGGTGTTGAAGATGTATCGCATCAGAAAGGTTGCAACACACTATTGTGCAATGGTGAAAATGCGGTTGAGAAGGAACGAAAATACGTAGATGTTCTGGTGAAGAGAAGAGTGGACGGCATTGTGCTCGTTTCCTCTCTCCTAGAGAGCGAAGATGTTGAAAATATCACAAAGCAGGGGATTCCTGTGGTATTGATCGGAGAGAACAGAGGAGACGTCAGGGGCGTACCCATTGTGAGAATTGATTGTGAAGGAGCTTCCTATAAAGCCGTACGGCATCTGATCGATATTGGATATAAGGACATAGCCATCATTTTTGGTTCCACTCCTGAAAAAGAAAACAGAAGAAAGCTTGACGGCTACCGCCAAGCCCTGGCGGAGGAAGGCATTACAGAGTGGGAAGAATACCTGCAGGAGGCCCCCAATACAATTGAAGGCGGATATATTGCAGGAAAACGGCTCATTGATCTAAAGCACAGGCCGAGAGCTATTTTTACCTCTTCTGACCTTTTGGCTTTTGGTGCAATTGATGCGATGAAAGACCATGGCGTCAAGGTACCGGATGAAGTGGCATTTGTGGGCTTTGATAACATTAGGATGTCAAACCTGATTGAGCCGAAGCTTACGACGGTTGAAAAGCCGATGCACAAAATGGGTGTTGTAGGCGCCAGATTGTTATTTGATATCATTGACACCAAGGGAGACGAAATTATCAACAGGGAAATCCTGCTTCAGTCAAAGCTGAAGATACGAAAATCCTGCGGACATAGGGAAAGAATCGGAGAGATATTCTAATGAAGACAGAATTTATGGGACTGAAATTGAAAAACCCCGTTGTTGTCGCTGCCGGACCTTGGAACAGGGATGGGAGAAGCATCAGGCAGGGGCTTGCCGCCGGAGCAGGAGCAGTAATCACGGAAACCATAGTCAGCGATGCATTAATTGACGTAAGACCCCGCATTGCGTATAACGGTCTGGGTGCACAGAACATAAGGCTTTACAGTGATATTCAGGTAGAAGGCTGGCAAAGAGAAATGGATATAGCCAAGAGCAAGGATGGTGTCGTGATTGCCAGCGTATCGGCGCATACGCCTTCGGAGCTTGCATACCTCGCCATGAAAATGGAGAAATTCGGTGCAGATGCAATTGAGCTTGGAATTTCATCTCCTATGGGTGAATCTCTGGAAGTGGTTGCTTCTGATGCAGAACGTGTTTTTCAAATGACGAGGGAAGTGGTTCGAAGTGTTAAAATTCCCGTCATGGTTAAGCTATCTCAAAATGCAACGAATATTTCAAAAGTAGCAAAAGCGGTTAAAAGTGCCGGAGGAGCCGGTGTAAGCGCAATCAATACGGTAAGATGTATTCTAGGTGTGGATGTAGAAACGGCAGAGCCTACGCTTTCAACCTATGGAGGATATTCCGGAGCACCAATTCGTCCATTGGGACTGGCCTCAGTGGCAACCATTGCACAAACAGTGGATGACATTCAGATCTGTGGGATTGGCGGGATTGAAGATTATAAAAATGCACTGGAATATATTATGCTGGGAGCTTCTGCTGTACAGGTTGGTACCTCAGTGATGATCAACGGTTTTGACAGGATTCTTGAAATCGTCGGTGACCTTGAAAAATGGGCAGAAAAAAAGGGCATCAAAGAAGTAAAGCACATTAGGGGCATGGCTCTGAAAAATCTGAAATCCTTCGAGGAGATAAAGATTGAACCGGTAGTCAGCAGAATCGACAACCCGGTCTGTCACGCAGAATGTGTAGCCTGTGTTAAGGCCTGTATTTACGGCGCGATCCAGAAAGAAGGAGACAAGATCATTCTGGATACCGAGAAATGTACCGGCTGCGGACTTTGCACCTTTGTCTGTCCCGATAAAAAATTTAAGCTGGATTGGTAATGTTATCGTTCATAAGATTATGTAATAGAATTATGTAGAGGATCATGTAAAAGAGAGGCGTTTGATATTTTTTTCCAACCTCTCTTTTTTAATGGAAAAATTACTTGACAATACGGTCTACAAAGCGTAGACTGAACTTGAGTTGGTCTATGAATTGTAGACTGGCCCGAATCAAAAGGAAGGATGAAAATTTGATGCGTGATACAAAACTCACGGATGCAGAATTGAGATTTGCAGAGATTATTTGGGCAAATGCTCCTCTAAAATCGGCGGAACTGGTTCGGCGATGCGAAATCGCTCTCAAATGGAAAAAATCTACAACATATACCATGCTGAAAAGGCTGGAAGAAAAGGGGATCTTTCGCAACGAAGGCGGGTCTGTCATGGCAGTGATCGGAAAAGAAGATTTTTTTTCTGAACAGAGCAAGCGTTTTGTGGCAGAGACCTTTGAGGGATCACTGCCCAAATTTGTTGCAGCGTTTACCAGGAGCAAGAAACTGAGTCAGACAGAAATTGAAGAGTTGTACAGATTGATAGAGGGGCATAAGGGGGATTCGTAATGGAAACGGTTTTTTTACAGATTCTCGGTATGAGCATTACCGCCTGTTATGTCATATTGCTGGTGATTTTGGTAAGGCTGCCGATGAAAAAGATTCCTCGTGTATTTTCCTATTTTCTTTGGGTAGCGGTGCTGTTCCGGCTGATCTGCCCTCTATCCATTGAAAATCCTGCCAGCCTGATTCCATCATCAGATACTAATCTTTCTGTCATCGTACAGAAGATCACAGGGGAGCAGGTTTCAATCAAGAAGAATCAAATCGGTTTTTGGGAAAACGAACAATCAGGTACCTCTGAAACAGCGAACAGCAGGAGCGCAGTGGATGGATCAGCTGGGACAGCAGGGACATCAGGAGATTCTGTTGAAGGATTGTCAGCACATACCCTAATGGCGAATGAGATGGCAGCGGGTCCAGAACAATCAACAAATCTGATGCCTTTTGGGGATGGCATCCGTCAGGGAAATTGGATTTTCGCCGGTGCTGTTCTTTGGCTCACAGGTGCAGCCCTTCTTTTGCTTTACAGTATCTACACTGCTGTTAAATTAAAACAACGACTGAAAAATGCAAGGAATACAGAAGAAAATGTATATGAGCTGGAAGGACTTGAGACCCCATTTGTCTTCGGATTCTTCCATCCTCTAATCTTTTTGCCGGTAGGCATCTCAGGAGTGGCAAGAAGCTGCATTCTGGACCATGAACGGATCCATATCAGACGGATGGATCATGTGGTGAAACCCATTGCTTATGTTGTTCTTTGCATCCATTGGTTCAATCCTCTCGTATGGCTGGCGTATCATCTTATGTGCGAGGATATGGAATTTTCTTGTGATGAAAGTGTACTGCGCAAGAGGGGGAGCGCGATCAGGAAAGAGTATTCAAGATCACTGGTTGCACTTTCAGGTGGAAAGCGGTTCGCGGCAGGAGGCCCTCTGGCCTTTGGAGAGAATCAGGTAAAAGGCCGCATTAAAAATATTTTGAACTATAGAAAGCCGGGAAGGGCTGTGATCGTCATTGCTGTCATCGTTGTGGCAGCGCTGTCCGTGGGACTGATAAGCAACCCGAAGAGCCATACGCTTACCATAGATGATTATGCTGAACGATTTGTGAATGAGCAGATTGATCTTTATCATCAATCTGACTATGTGGGATTCAGGATAACAGAGAGCAGAATTACCCGTTTGGAGAAGCTGGATGAATTTGATTTTATGCTGGATGTGCCGGTTGAAATCTGGAACATTGAATACCGCCTGAAACCAGACGATCCTTCCAAGGTAATGATCGCAGGCGGGATGGGCATAGTTGACGGCTGGCTTACAGAAGAGAGCAGCATGGGAAAACCACTTCTGGTATTTGCCATGGAAAAGGAGGGCCCGCAGTTTTTGGGCAGTATGAATACAGGCGATGGGATAAACGGGAATATTGATACAAAAGCGGGTTTGGAGACGATGCTGCGGAGCTATCTGGAAAACCAGGATCTCATAGCACATGAAACTTATGCCGGAGAACATATTGTTATGAAGTTCCCTCTATCCACTGGGGAAACATGCCAGTTGCTATTGTCCCGTCCGGTTGCGAAGGATGATTCGGGAATCTGGTGTGTTGAGCGATGGATGGACGGAAACGGAACGGTTTACTATGATACACCGAAAGCAAACAGTACTGCTTTGGCGTATTTTACACAGCTGCAGGAGCGAGTGGAGGCAGGTCAGGAGCTATGGCGTCTTGATCCTATTGCGGTTTCGCTGGATTACATCAACAACACACTGGGGCAGCATGTTACAGCAGATGAATTGGAACCACAGTATGATGCAGAGCCAGCGGATTTTGAAAAGACACCGGAAAGCCATTATATCGGTTACATTTCCAATTGGAAGACATATAGCGACAGACAGGGTGCGTTCGCATTTCATCTGGATGCGGTGGAGTGGCTGACCTTAGATGACACGAAGCGGCTTGCGGAGCTGAAAATAAATACGGATGAACTGCCAAACGGTTTTTATATCTATAATGCAAACACGTATCCTGGGTACTATCAGGGAACGGAGAAAACAACCTTCCGCATTACAAACCGAAAAACCGGAGTCGGATATGAGGAAGTTTCCATGGAGGAATTTCAGCAGTATCTGGAGAGCTTTTCCGAAAAGGAAACTGTGGCCTCGCATCTTTTCCGGATTGTAACAAAGGACGGGTATGTACAGAGCATCCAAGAACAGTATCTTCCCTGACAAGAAAAGAGAGATTCAGACACAGTATGAATAAAAACGTCAAAAGATAAAAGTGTCAGATGGTTGCAAAGAGAAGAACAACAGAAGATTAAGAACGCTTGATAAAGCATAATTAAGAGAGTCGGACAGAGCATCAACCCTTGAGCTCTTTGTTCGGCTCTTCGCTCTTTTTTGCAGCGCTGAATATTTCGAACATTGTGAATTATTCCTTCGGAAAACACTTGTTTTCAGCGCATTTTGGATTGATAAATATTACACAAATTGAGTATCTTGATATAGAAATTCAAAAAAAATTGAAGATTTCATAAACGAAAAGCCTTGCATAATTCAAAAAAGATGTTACAATGAAGATGAGTGTAACTGGTTTCACAATTATAGCAATACTATATCGAATTGTTCTTACATTTTGGAAAATCAGTACCCTTTTTCCCTGGCGGTACCCCTGCAAAACTGTCCTGATACAGGACGGAGGATACCACTGGGACGTGCAGCTATCCTTCTGAGATACTGTGCGACAGCTGGAAAGAAGCGCTTGAAAGTCAGATTCAAAAATGAGAAAAGGAGTTGAAAAGATTTGAGTAAGGTAGTAAAAGCGAAGTACACTGCTGATGCTGTAGATGGTTTCACACCAAGAACGGCTATGGAAGAAGCAGCTAGATGCTTACTATGTATCGACGCCCCATGCAGCAAAGGCTGCCCGGCAGGAACAGATCCCGGAAAATTCATCAGATCAATCAGATTCAGAAACGTAAAAGGTGCAGCAGAGACAATTAGAGAGAACAATGTACTTGGCGGAAGCTGTGCCAGAGTCTGTCCTTACGACAGGTTATGCGAAGAATACTGCAGCAGATGCGGTATTGATAAGCCGATCGAGATCGGAAAGCTGCAGAGATTTGCCGTAGAGCAGGAAAAAGCTCATAAGATGAAGATTTTGAAGGCTCCAGCGAAAAAGAAAGCTGCGAAAGTTGCTTGTATCGGATCCGGCCCTGCATCCCTGGCTTGTGCTGCTAAACTTGCACAGGAAGGTTACCAGGTAACTATTTTCGAAGCTGCTGAAAAGGCCGGCGGAGTTCTTACATATGGAATCACTCCTGCAAGACTTCCTCAGCATGTAGTTGATTTCGATATCAAGGCTGTTAAGGATCTGGGCGTGAAATTTGTCTTTGACACAAAGGTTGGAGAGGACATTACTGTTGAAGAACTGAAAGAATCCGGATTCAGCGCGATTTTTGTCGGTGCAGGACTTTGGGAAGCAAAAGTTCCTGAGATTCCCGGAAATGATCTGAAAGGCGTTACAAATGCAATCGACTTCCTGAAATCTGCAAGGGATTCTAAGGGTTCCTTCGATCCAGGAAAGAACGTTGTTGTCATCGGCGGCGGAGACGTTGCGATGGACTGCGCTACCACAGCAAAACTGCTGGGCGCTGAAAATGTAATGATTTACTATAGAAGAACACTGGAAGAGGCTCCTGCAAACATGGCTGAAATCCAGTATGCCACATCCCTGGGCGTAACCATTACCACAAACTTTGCACCGAAGGAAATCATCGGTGACGGTAAAGTTGAATTTGCTGTTTTCAAAGGCAGAGACGGAGCTTCCGAAGCAAAAGTTGCTGCAGATACAGTAGTATTTGCAATCGGTCAGGCCCCGGAAGATATGACCAAAATTGCTCCTGTTAAAGTAACGGATAAAGGCACCATTGCCGCCAGTGCAAAAGGCAAGACAAATGTGGTTGGTATCTTTGCTGCCGGCGATATTGTAAACGGCGGAAAGACTGTTGTCGAAGCAGTAGCCGCAGGAAAAGAAGCAGCAGCTGAAATCATTAGCTACCTCGAAAAGAAAGAAGGTGTAAAGTAA
>JARBUO010000057.1 GCA_029239605.1 Bacillota bacterium
CGGGGAAGCGAACCTCCTGAGGATGAAGGACTCTGTTGGCAGCCGGTAAATAGAGAGAACGCTGTTACTGTGATCAACAGTGCCGCGAACACCAGCTTTCTTTTTGACGGAACAACAACTTTCGAATCCATGATTCGTTTTTTCGCTTTCATTTCTGAACCGCCTTTCTCATACCGATCCCAATGACCCAATAGAGCAAGAAGACAAAGATGTTGACCAGGACAATACTTGCTCCTGTTGGCGTTGCAAATTCATAGGACAGGATCATTCCAACAAAAAAGCAGGCTGCCGATATGATTGCGGAACTGATGGTCACGGTGAAAAATCGCTTGCAGATTCGCATGGATGTCAGCGCCGGGAATATGATGAGACTGGAAATCAGAAGCACGCCCATCATACGCATGCCCAGAACGATGGTAACCGCCGTAAGCACAGCGATGAGCATGTTATACAGCCCTGTCTTCATCCCAACGGCCCTGGCAAAGGTTTCATCGAAAGTTACTGCAAAGATCCGGTGATAAAAAACCACAAACAGGATCAGAACAACAATGGACAGTACGATGCTCAGCGTAACGTCATTCCTGCTCATTGCAAGGATGCTGCCGAACATATAGTTGCAGACGTCGGTGTTCATACCTGTGGTCAGGGATATGACGACCACTCCGATTGCAAGAGAGCTTGTGGAAATCAATGCGATGGCAGCATCTCCCTTGATTCGGCTGTTTTCTGTCAGTCTCAGAAGAAGAAAGGCAGCCAGGACGACGACAGGTACCGAGACGGTGAGGGGCGCAACATTTAGTGCGGTGGCGGCTGCTAAGGTACCGAAACCTACATGAGATAAGCCGTCTCCGATCATGGAATAGCGCTTCAGAACCAGACTCACCCCCAGCAGGGCTGCACAAAGGGACACAAGAATTCCCACTACCACTGCTCTTGCAATAAAGGGATAAGAAAAAAGCTCTGCCATGAGGTTAAACATTTCTGTGTCCTCCTCCCGTGATTTTATGATAAGCTTCACTGCGGATGTAATCTGCAGTGGAACCGAAAAACAGAGGCTGACCGTCCATATGGAGAATTTTCGTTCCGTGCGCTGCAGCACTTCTGATATCGTGGGTGACCATCACTACTGTAATATTCAACTCCTTGTTAATTTTCAGCATCAGGCGGTAAAGCTCTGCAGCGACGACAGGATCAAGGCCGCTGACCGGTTCGTCAAGAATCAGCATTCGTTTGGCAGCGCAAAGAGCCCGGGCGAGCAGCACCCTTTGCTGCTGCCCGCCGGAAAGCTCTTTATAGCATTGATTTCTAAGATGAGAAATCCCCAGCTGCTCCATATGCTCTGAGGCCATGTCCTTATCTTTTTTTCTGTAGAAAGGAAACAGTCCTTCGGTGCCGAGGCGTCCGGAAATTACAACTTCATATGCACTGGCAGGGAAATCCTTTTGAATCTCTGTCTGTTGAGGCAAATAGCCGATGTCCGTCTGTTTCAAGCCGTTTTCGAAGCAGATGCTGCCGAAGTACGGCTTTTTCAAACCCAGCAGGCCGGAAACCAGCGTACTCTTCCCCGAACCATTTTCTCCGACGACACAAAGGTAATCGCCGGAGTTAATCTGAAAGGACAAATTCGTAACGGCAGTTCTGCCGTCGTAGCGAAAGGTCAGGTCTTTGCAGGAAATTAAAGCATCAGTCATATTAATACAAAGCCTCCTTGAGAGCATCTGCATTTTTCTTCATAAGACTGAGATAGGTTTCTCCGTTTTCATAATCAGACCTGGAAAGGTTGTGGCAGGAATGAAGGGTGAGCACCTTAGCCCCCGTTGCTTCGGAGATCGACCTTGCAATATTTCCGTTGCTCAGTTCAATCTTGAAGATGACAGGGATGTGTTCCTCCTTCACCTTATCTGTCAGAAAGGCCACCGTTGCAGCACTGGGTTCTGTTTCTGTGGAGCAGCCGGGAAACGCAGCCCAGTAATCCAGTCCGTATTCGTCGGCAAAGTAGCGGAAGGGAAAACGATCTCCGAATACGATGGTTTTCCGCGCCGCACTGTCAACGAGTGTTTGGAAGGTTTTGTCCAGTTTGTTCAGTTCTTCGATGTAGGCAGCTGCGTTGGAACGATATTGTTCTGCGTTGCTTTGATCTGCCGCACAAAGCCCTTCCAGGATTCCATTGGTGATCAGAACGGCATTCTTTGGAGAGGTCCATACGTGTTCGTCGTATTCGGGTTCATCAGCATCCTCTATTCCCGGGTTGCTGTCAGAGCCTGCAGCATTATTTTCCTGTTGCAGATCGCTGCTCCCGTCATGTTCTTGGTCACTGTCGCCGTCATGCTCATGATCACTGTCGCCGTCATGTTCATGATCACTGTCGCCGTCATGTTCATGATCACTGTCCGCGTCCTGCTCATGGTCATGTTCGTCTTCCATTCCTTCCTTGACCTCTTCCTCCACAGTGGAGACCATATCCATTAAGGCGAGTACCTTCATGCTGCTCGTGTCTACCGAGTCAAGAATCTTTCTGACCCACTGGTCGTTTTCTCCTCCGACATAAATGAAAAGATCGCAATTCTGGATCTTGATGATGTCCTGCGGTGTGGGTTCAAAGGAATGACTTTCTCCTCCCGGGGGGAGGAGCATGGTGATATCAGCTTTATCGTCTGCAATCTGACGTGTAAAGTCATATGGGGGAAAGATTGTGGTTACGACACTGATTCTTTTGTTTTCAGAATTCTGGTCGGAATTTTTTTGTTCTGTTCCTCGTCCGCAGCCTGTAATTGCAAACAGAACGAGAAGTACGGCAGCTACTGCCGCAGCAAATCGTTTCATATAAATAACCTCCATAGCCTCAGTTCCAGACAAGAAGTCCTGTACGTTCAGGAAAATTTCCTGGAAACCCGAGGAAAAATTTTAAATTTTGGGTACAAGAAAATAGCCACTGCCTTCCGAAGTGCAAAGGCAGGGTTCTAACGTCGAAGGTTATTCAATTGTTCATTCGTATATTTTGGGATATCAGTGTTGAACGGCAGAGATGCTCTTTTATCTCAAAAAGCATTGCCTGTGAGATGGTAATGATAAAGCTGAAGAAAACCAGCAGGAGCAAAGCAGCCGCAAGCTGCTGGAAAACCATTTGTGCGGCTTCCATATGCGCGCAGACAGAACAATGAAACCCGATGCAGCTATGGTTTGACTCAATGGTGATATAAGCGGCCGACAGCGCAAGGGATGCAAGAAACAAAATGATTATAGCGAAAGCAATTGCTTTCTTTTGTTTAAGTAGATAGTTCACGTCTGATCTCCAAAGAATTGGGATGCGACTATGATACCATAAAAGTAAAGCTTTTATGGTATAGCCATGCGCCTTTTCGCCAATGGCGACATTCTGGCGTGGCACTGGTTCCGTATAATAGTCGCTGCTCTTAGTTCGATGCGACTATTATACCATAGTATTCATCCGCGCTGGGTAAAATTTATGTTATTTATCTCTGTCAGGTATTTGTCCTGGCTGCCCATTGTCCTTCAGATAAAGAAACAGTTCATCCTCATCCAAAAACCGCTTAAATTTCTCCGGCCTTTTTAAAATGCAGGAGGTAACGGCAGCGGATAGGGGGATCACTAGAATACAGGCCAGACAGCTAAACATGATATCCGTAAATTCCTGAAAAAATGCTTTGGAATTGATCAGTCGCCAAAAACTGTAATGATAACTTTTAAATAGAAGAAACATCATCATGGACTCACCGATACATGCAAAGTATAAGGTATTGACGGTGGTGCCCAAGACATCCCTGCCGATGTGGACTCCCGACCGGAACAATTCTCCAAGACTAAGCTGCCGGTTGTTTCGAAAAACTTCATATACAGCCGAGGAGATGGCCATGGAAGTGTCCGTCGCTGCTCCGATTAAGCCGGTAATCATCATGGATACTGCAATTTTGACGATATTGATATTGATATTTGGTGTCAGGCCCATGATTTCATCTTCTCTCAGCATCAGTTCGTTAAGCCCCTGTATATGGGAATTCAAACCGAGCAGATACGCGGGCAGAATGAGGATGACCAGAATCAGGATTACGGACCAAAAGGCTGAGAAGGTTTTCGCATTCCTGCCGTTCTGATAAAATAAGGTGGCGCTGCAGATCAAAAGACAGCTGAGGAACGTGATTGTAATTGGCTCCCAGCCCCAGGATATCATAATGATGGAGAGCGAGAGCACGGCAATATTCCAGCATAGGGTGAGGAAGGTCAGAATTCCTCGTTCTCCTCCCACGGCATAGAGCAGGGTTGCGAGGATGACCGCCAGCGCGATAATCATGCGAACCTCCTTAATCTCCTGAAAAACAGCAGTGATACCAGAATTGATACGGGAATTGAGATCAGTATGCCGATGCTGCCGATCAAAAATCGGTAGAGTTCCATGGGCATATGCCACAGAATGATCGTATGCAGTCTTATTTCACTGTTCATTTTTAGGATGATGAGGGGTATGCTGCCGCTGATATAGGTAAACAGCATTACGTTGATCATTGTTCCCATGATGTCATGGCCGATGTCACGGCCCGATTGGATCAGGTTTTTGAGTGGAATTTCCTTGTCTTTGGCAATCAGCTCGCTGATTGACGATGCTTCGGTGATGGCAACGTCCATCACAGCGCCCAGGCCGCCGATCATAATTTGGGCCATAAAGATCTCTGGAAGATCCGCAGGGCTCGTGATATATTCCATGAAGGCATAATCGACGCCCTCTGTAAAAGACATTGTGAGCTGAAACAGCAGCAACGTGATGGTGATGGATATTAAGGTAGAACAGATTGCTGCAAAGGTTTTTTGATTCCAACCGCTGATTAACAGCAGGGAGAGACAGGTAAAAAGCAGTACAAGGATATTCCCCAGAAGCAAAATGTTTGTTCCGCTTGCATATAGTGTTAACGCATACCAGAATATTGCAATGTTAGCGGTCAGAGAAAGAAGAGCAAAAAAGCCTCTTCGGTTTGCCACAAGAAGAATGAAGAGGATCAGGGCAGCACAAAGAGCAGCAATGTATTGATCCCGCTTCAAACCGGATATGGTTCCTGTGATCGTTCCGTTCTCCGATGAGACGGAAGTGACAAAGACTCTATCACCTGCTTTGTATGTTTCGTCAAAGACACCGGATATGGAATATTGGTTTTTCAGCAATGCTTTATGCCCCTTAAGCGTTCCGTTCTGTACGGTGCCAGTAAGGGTTTGCTCGTAGTATCTGTCGCCGGTACCGTTTCGGTATAAGTCTGTGGGAGAATTTTCTGCATGATCAATTTTTACAATTGTTGCAGAGTACCATTGATCGTTATGGTCAGTGAGCCACACGCCCGTCAATAAAATAACAATCAGGGCGCCATAGAGTAGCAGGCGTCTTTTGTTTTTCATCAGAACGAGTTTGCTCTTACGGCTCAGTTCCCGGACTTTTTTTCGGATATCAAATTTCTTACCCTGGTTATTTTGACTGCTCATGTGAATCAGATGCTGCCTTTCTGGTCTCGATTAATCATACCCTCATTTGACAAAGGAGGGTAGCCGTTTTCTATGGATTATTATAACACCGGAATGGAAATTCGGCGAAAAAATATGCAGCCCGAAATATTTTACTTGATAACTTCTTTCAAAGAAGTGGATAAGCTGTTATAATCTTATCGATAGAAAAACAAACTATAGTATGGCGTTACAGTGCGGCACCTGCCCTTTGTGACTCAGCATAACAGATGAAATCATTTATACGAGGAGAAGAATTATGAAAGACCCTAACTGCCATTTTTGTACCGATTTTGTGAAGCGTGAACAGTTTATGCTTCCTATCTGCGAACTTGAAATCACTGACCTGTTTTTATATAGGGACCAGTCTTACTATGGAAGAGTTCTGATTGCACTGAAAGAACACGGAAAAGAAATCGCCGACCTTTCAGCAGCAGAAGGGGAAGCTTTCATGCGTGATCTTGGCAAGGCGTCAAGGGCTGTGAAGGCAGTAGTAAATCCTGCTAAAATCAATTACGGAATGTTCAGCGATAAGTTGGCTCATCTCCACTGCCATATCGTTCCAAAGCAGATTGACGGACCTGATTATGGTGGAATGTTCCAGATGGCATGCAATCCTCCGGTTCATCTTTCCGAAGAGGAATACGCAAAGCTCATCGGAGAAATAAAAGCAAATCTAAAATAGAAGGAACGTGTAAGCCCGGCACGGCTGCGGGTGAAAGGGCGTGTCTGAAAACTCATTGCATCCCTCTGAACGCCCCGGCAACGAATTATAACAATGAATAAAACAATGATTCTGTCGCCGATTCAGGACCTGGCAGAACCCATTGAAGCATGAAAACGCCTTGCGGTAACTCTGCGAGGCGTTTATCCCAATGAAGCGAGGTGTACTTCATGTTAAAAACCGGAAAGCTGGACAGTAAACTGCTTGAGGACATCGTTTTTAAGAATATTAAATACAGAAGGCCCGAGGTCATTACAAGACCGGGTGTCGGCGAAGATTGTGCCGTAGTGGATTTTGGTGCCTATGAGTGTGTTTTATCAACGGACCCCATTACAGCAGCGGTGAGCGAAATCGGCAGACTTGCCGTGCATATTTCCTGCAATGATATTGCTTCCAACGGAATTGAGCCGCTGGGAATTATGCTGGCCGTCATGCTTCCGGAGGGGACGACGGAAGAACAGGTGGAGGAGATCATGAAGCAGGCGGGCGAGGCATCGGAAAAACTGGGCGTCGAGATCATTGGCGGCCATACAGAGATCACCTCTGCGGTTACCAAACCGGTTATCGTTTCCACTGCTCTGGGCAGGGGCGCAAAGTGGTCGTCCCAGCAGGCGGAAAATATGAAGCCAGGGGACTATATTCTCATGACAAAGCAGGCAGGGCTGGAAGGTACCGGGATTATCGCGGGAGACTATAAGGCAGAACTGGCAGGCTATCTGACAGAAGAAGAATTTCAGCAGGCCTCCGATATGCTCAATCAGATCAGTGTTGTAAAAGAAGGCGTCATTGCAGGGCGGATCGGCACAGCAGGCATGCACGATATCACAGAGGGCGGCATTCTTGGTGCGATTTGGGAGATGTGCAGCATCGCTGATACCGGAGCAGAAGTATGGACCGACAGAATTCCGGTGGCAGAGGTCACAAAAAAGATTTGCGATCGGTTTGATATCGATTATTTGAGGCTGATTTCCAGCGGTAGTATGATGATTATGGTCCACCCCGAGTCAAAGGAGCAGATGGAAGCGGAACTTGCGCATGCAGGGATACCCGTTGCGTGCATCGGCAAAATCTGTGAGAAAGAGGACGGTGTCTGCATGGTGGTGGCTGGTGAAAAAATCGTCATTGCTCCTCCTGCAAGCGATGAACTGTACAAAGTGGTGCGATGACCCATTTGTGACAAATTGGTTTTATGATAATTTCGCTGGCTGTAAGAATTTTCATTGACTTTATTGGACAAAGTACATATAATAATAGGGTGCCTTTTAGTAGCTTCGCCTGGCTTGGTTAGGGTCCTGCGCAATAAGAATCCATGAACCTCGTCAGGTCCGGAAGGAAGCAGCGATAAGTGGAATCTCTTATGTGCCGCAGATAAGCCTTCTCCAACGCCCTGCGAAGCTTCTAAAGGGCACTTTTTGTCAAGACGCGGCAGCGCCGCATGTTTATACATATTCACGGAAAAGCAAGGGGGTGGAGCATGTATACCGCTTTATACCGCTCTTTCAGACCAGAGACCTTTGACGGGATTCTCGGCCAGGAGCATATTGTAAAGATATTAAAGAATCAGATTAAGACAGCGACCACAGTACATGCTTATCTATTCTGCGGCACCCGGGGTACAGGAAAGACCTCAACCGCCAGAATTCTCGCCAAGGCCATGAACTGCATGGCAGATACGGGTGATCATCCCTGCGGTGTATGCGCGAGCTGCCTCAGCATTAAGGACGGAACTTTTATTGATGTGATGGAAATTGATGCAGCATCCAATAACGGTGTAGACAATATCCGGGAATTGAGAGAAAGCGTTAAATATCCGCCGGCCGTCGGCAGATGTAAAGTCTATATCATCGATGAAGTGCATATGTTGTCAACCGGAGCGTTCAACGCCCTTCTGAAAACCCTTGAAGAGCCGCCGGAAAATGTCATGTTTATCCTGGCGACCACAGAGGTTCAGAAACTTCCGGCTACGATCCTGTCAAGGTGCCTGCGGCTTGACTTTAAGAGAGTACCAGAGCGAATTCTCAGGCAGGGTATGCGGGATATCTGCAGCCAGATGGACGTTAAAATCTCTGATGCGGCGCTCGGACTGATTGCTTCCAACGCAGACGGATCAGTTAGAGACGGTCTTAGCCTTTTGGATCAATGTATTTCCACCGGTGATAAAACCGTCACCCGCGATGATGTCATCGATATCCTGGGAACTGCGGGAGAAGAAATCTTTGTGGAGATGACGGAACTTATACTTGATCGGCAGATTGCAGAAGCCCTTCTGCTGTTGGATCGGATCTTAGCAGACGGGAAAGATGTACGGCAGTTTATGAAGGACTGGATTGCACATTTCCGAAGCCTGCTAATGACGAAATTCATCAAGAACCCGGAGGATATCCTCAACATGTCATCAGAAAACGTTGAGAGAATCCGAAAACAAAGTGAAGAAACCGAACTCGGTTTTATAAACGACAGCATCATTAAACTGTCTCAGACTTTGTCTGATGCAAAATGGTCCACCCAGCCCCGCATACTACTGGAGCTTTGCATCGTAAAGCTTGCTACCGATGTGGGAGGCGCACCGGCAATCCCTGCAATGGCAGCCTCCTCAGCAAGAAGACCCGTTTCTTCCGGCAATATCTCTTCTATGAGCAGCGCCTCAGGAAGCCGCACTTCTTTCGGAGAAACTGCATCGGCAAGAGATGCTTCGGCAAAAAGCAGTGGTGGTTCCGGCAGTGCAGGGGACACCGGGGAACAGCCCGCGAATGCTCATGAGAAGGGGAAAAGCGGGGGAAGCCGCGGCGGAATTGTTTCCGATATCGATTGCGATCGGCTCTGGCATGCGGTCTTTGAAGATGGAGAAGCGCTGAAGGGCAGCTTCAATCTCCTTCGGGTGGGAACCAAGCTGAAAGAGGTCTGTGAAGATTGTTTTATCGTAGAAGCGTCCAATGAGATGATGGAGACCTATGTCAAAGAGAATTCGTCAGATCTGGAAATGCTGATGGAGAAACATCTCGGAAGAAAGCTTAGGATGGAGTGCAGCGGAAAAGCTCCGTCCGGTCAGGACGACGCAGAAAAGACCGCCGAAGACCTGGCGGATGAAATCGGCAATAAATTTGGAATTCATATTGAAATACAGTAGGAGGACGAAAAAATGGGAAAAGGAATGAGAGCGGGAAAGAAACCCGGCGCAGGCGGTGCAGGCGGAGCTGGTGGTGCGGGAAACATGCAGAAGCAGATCCAGCAGATGCAGGCCATGCAGCGCAAAATGGAAGAAATGCAGGCTGAACTTGAAACAAAAGAGGTGGAAGCCACAGCAGGCGGCGGAGCTGTCAGTGTAACGGTCAGTGGGAAAAAGGAAATTGTTAAAGTAACGATAAAGCCTGAAGTTGTTGATCCGGACGATGTTGAAATGCTTCAGGATCTGATTATGGTTGCTGCAAACGAGGCACTGCGTCAGATCGAAGAACTCAGCCAAAGCGAGATGGGTAAGCTCACCGGCGGATTATCCATTCCCGGATTGATGTAACTGATCGATCATGAAGCATTATGCAAAACCCCTAAGCCGGCTCATTGCTGAGCTGTCCAAACTGCCCGGAATCGGCGGAAAGACTGCCCAGCGGCTGGCCTTTCATATCTTAGCACAGGACGATACCGAAGCCAATGCTTTAGCGGAAGCAATCATGGATGCTAAGAAGAATATGAAATACTGTTCTGTCTGCGGGAATCTTACTGATGTGGATCCCTGCAGCATCTGTACCGATCCGTCAAGAGACCGGAGCGTGATCTGCGTTGTGGAGAGCCCGAGAGACGTCAGTGCCATGGAGCGGATTCGGGAGTTTCAGGGCTTATATCATGTCCTTCATGGAGCCATTTCTCCCATGGATGGCATCGGACCGGAAGATATCAATCTGAAGCAGCTGATCATACGGCTGCAGCAGGAAGATGTCAGAGAAGTGATTTTGGCCACAAACCCCAACATTGAAGGTGAGGCCACGGCGATGTACACCGCTCGCCTGATTAAACCCTCTGGGATTAAAGTTTCCAGAATTGCCCACGGAGTTCCCGTCGGCGGAGATCTTGAATATGCAGATGAAGTGACTTTGTCAAAAGCCATGGAAGGACGGCGGGAATTATAGCCGTTCTTTTTTTGTCTAAAGGATATCTGAAGTATGTTTACCTGGCGGAAATTTTACATAAAAACAAGGACCTACCAGTGCAGGTCCTTGTTTTTTGCCGTTTTAAGTAAGTAAGTATATTTTGTTTTTGCTGCCAACATATCATAGATCGTATAGTCGACCAGATCAGGGTCTGTTACCTCATGAAACATGGCTTCCGCCCTTTGCCAGTCTGAATGGGCAGCTTTTATTGAGCTGAGCAGCTGCTCATCCGCACTTTTCGGATAAGGTATATTCAGAACCTGATGGTAAATTTTACTCGCAGTGCCGGCAATACCGTTTAATGGTGTGCTCATACGCCCTCACATCCTTTCGTCAAGTTCTCAATTCTATTTTATTCCCAAAAAACATAAATTATACAATGGGGGTGTAAATTATATGGAAATGAGTACAGAAATCGGGATACTGCTTGCCTATGCCCTGGGAATTTTCACACTTTACGTAGTTGGGTATATGTTTTTGGTGCCCATCAAAGTCCTTTTAAGGCTGGTAATCAACAGTATCGCAGGAGCAGTTTCCATCGTGGTGATAAACTGGATCGGATCGTACTGGGGAGTGCATATCTCTCTAAATGTCCTGTCCGCTGTGATCGTTGGGGTTCTGGGTGTGCCTGGAGCCGTGCTGCTGGCGGTGTATCATTATCTCGGTCTATGATAACCGGTAACCCCCTGACATGAAGCCGGACATGTCTTGAGAGGGGATTTCAAAACTGAGACGTTATAGATACGGTTTTTTCAAAATTGAGACTTTTCAGTCAACATTACAAAAATGTCCGTTGAAAAATGAAATTTTGGACAGGCTCTTCCTGTTTAAATCAACCGTTGTCTGAAAATTAAAATATTAATCCCTGTAAGACGGGGGATTGGCATGATAATTGAAAGTTATAAGAAGTATTGCATTGTGTCGGGTCATATGGCAGGAATGACCGGCAAAACCTTGCGGTTATCATTTTAATGCAAGAGTCTAATCATAGTTTTTATGTGAGAAAAAGGAGGCAAAAAATTAATGACAGAACAGGGAAGAGAAATAGCCAGGAGTGAACGCACTCTGAATCGCGGCATTATGCCATGGCATGTATCTTTGATCGCATTGGGCGGTATCATAGGTTCCTGTTATTTTCTGGGATTGGGTCTTACCTTTTCCGAAATGGGCCCCGGCGCTGTATTGGTCGCATACGCCATTGCCGGTCTAACCGTTTATGGTGTCATGCAGTCCTTTGCGGAACTGCTGGTCAACATCCCGCGCAGGGGTTCCTTTGTATCCTACACAAGAGAATTTATGGGCGATACCGCTTCTGCGGGAATCGGCTGGGCATTTTGGGCGAACTGGGTCGCTTACGTACCTTCTGAAGCATTGGCCAGCGCGGTATTTATGAATTACTTTATCACGCTGCCCTTTGAAAATCCTGCATGGAGCACCTTTGTCTGGGGTATTATATCTCTGGCACTTCTGACTGCAGTGAATCTTTACCATGTAAAATGGTTCGGCCACATTGAATCCGTTCTTGCAATTATTAAAATTCTGGCTATTGTAGTTTTTGCGATATGCGCAATCGGAATCTGGATGGGAATCATCGGCGGCACACTGCACCCGTTTACTGCGGAAAGCGGTTTCATCGGAAGCAATATTCTGCTTGGCGGAGAAGGCGGCATAATCGATAATCTGTTCCCTGCCGGCGGTATGATCATCATTACATATATGATATGGACACTGGTCAACTTCCAGGGTTCTGAAATCGTTGGGCTTTCTGCGGCGGAAACACAGGATCCGGCAACAAATGTTCCTCTTGCATGTCGGAGGGTAGCATTCCGTATTATTTTAATTTACCTGATTCCTGTCTTTCTTTTGACTTTGATCGTGCCATACGCAGAAGCGGGGCTTGACGAATCCATCTTCGCTTATACCCTTGGCGCGTATGGTCTGAAATGGGCTGCCGGGCTCTTTACCATCGTTACACTGGTAGCGGCATTCAGCTGCGCGAATTCAGGGCTTTACGGCACCGTTCGCGCGCTGTACGGTCTTTCTGTTGAAGGCATGGCTCCCAAATTCCTGTCAAACCTTAACCGGTTCAGCACGCCTCAGAATGCTACTATTTTCACAATCATTCCCATATGGCTTGTATTTCTGCTCGGGTTTGCATCAGATGAACTTGGGCTCTGGGGAGCGAACGGACTTCCTTTGTATGCAAATCTTCTGGGCATATCAGGCTTCACCGGAACGCTGTGCTGGGTAGGCATCTGTATCTCCCAGGTACGTTTTAGAAAGAAGCTGAAAGAAAGGGGATACAACCCGGACGAAGTTCTTACCGTGAAAGCAAAATGGTATCCGGGCCTTGCATACTTTGCCATCGCACTCCAAATTGGCGCAATGATCCTGCTCGTGTTTGAGGATGGAGGAATGCCTGTGTTTATTATCTCACTGATTGCAATCTTCCTGCCGGTTATCGTCTATGCAACTCAGAAGAAGAGAGGCAAGATCAGAACGGTGGTCACCCTTGGTGCAGATGAAGTGACATTTGATGAGAAATATCCTGTTATGTAGCTGAAATTTTTGGTGTTTTCTGCTGTACGTATGGACCTCTTGCCGGGTCATAGGCACAGCTCATTGTTCAAACAGAGTGCTTCATTGACTAATTTGCTTCCCTCTGATCCGTTGGAGGGAAGCTTTTCTTTGGATGTCAGATGATTTTTGTATGGGTCCAGTTCCTCGAAATGTCGGCAAAACAAGGGGTTTTACTTACTTTCTTGTTATGACAGCAAGTGGGTAAGGGATATTAAGCAAAATTATCATTGCCTATTTTCTGAAAATTAAATAAAATTAAAAGAAGTCTTTTTTATTATTGCTATTTTTATTCTGAAAAGGAGGAAACATTAATGAGCGATGTCAATAAGCAAACGGCGGCACTTAATGTCGGCGAACATGGCTTAAAAAAACATGACATTAAAACATCTACGGTTGTATTCATGATCTTCTGTCTTGTGGCAGCGGGAGCCTATGGAATCGAGGAAATGATTCCTGCGGCAGGACCTGGTCTTACCCTGGTGATGCTGATCGTACTTCCGTTTGTATGGGGATTGCCTTTTGGTCTGGTGGCTTCGGAACTGGGTTCGGTCAGACCTCAGGAGGGCGGCTATTATAAATGGGTTCAGGAAGCACTTGGGGAATTCTGGGGCTTTCAGGCGGGTTGGTGGCGTACCATCTCAATTTATATTGACAATACGCTTTATGTTATCCTTGCAGGCGGATACATTGCATCGCAATGGAATCTAAGTGGTGTTGCGGAGTTTTTCATTAAGGCGCTCATTATCCTGATCTTTACATATATCAATATTCGAGGTGTAAAAGATGTCGGGATTGTCAGCAGTATTTTAGCAGTTCTGGTAATCGCTGCATTTGCACTGGTAGCGATCTGCGGCTTTACAAACTTCAGCCAGAATCCTTTTGTTCCCTTTACTGCAGACGGCGAAATCATGGGAATAACAGGAATTGCATTCAGTGATTGGATTGCATATATCGGGGCAGGAATTGCTGTGGGTATGTGGATGTACTCAGGATATGAGTCCATGTCAACCATTGCAGGAGAAGTTGAGAACCCGCAGGTTATTCCGAAAGCTACGCTGATTACCGTTCCGCTGATCATGTGTGTGTACATTTTCCCAACCATCGCAGGTCTTGGATCAATGGGAGACTGGGAAAATTGGGGGACAGAAGCAGGTACCGTCGGCTATGCAGATGTTGTAACCCATTTCTGGGGTCCTGCTTTCGGGTTCTTTTTCGTAATTGTTGCGGTATTAGCGCAGTGTTCCATCTATAATACATATATTGCATCAGGTTCCAGAGGCTTTTTCGCCTTGGCAGACGACCATCTGGCTCCTCCTGTTTTGGTAAAATGCGACAAGAAACACGGCGTTCCTTACGTTTCGGTATTATCCGTTGCGATAGTGAATTTGATTCTGTGTAATTTTGCCTTTGCGCAAGTTGTTATTGTAGATGTGTTCCTGTTAGTCTCTTCTTATGTTATGGTGTATATCTCTGCCCTGATTTTAAGAAAAAGAATTCCCAGCAGCGAGTACAAATTTAAGATCCCTGGAGGATACGGTTTCCTGTGCGTGCTTTGTATCGTTCCTATGATCATTGCATTCATCTCATTCTTTATCAACGGCACCGATTACTTTATCGGCGGTATGCTTGGTATTGTGTCCGGACCGGTGCTTTATGTGATCTGGAAGAAGATGTACGGCGGACTTGCTAAAAAGGATGCAGTGAATTATCCTGTCAATCCAAAGACTGGCCTGGCAGTAGGCGACTTGAAAAGAATTGCGGGAATCTTCTATGGCCTTGCAGCTGTTGGTGCCATTGCACTTCCATGGCTCCGTTGGTTTGAAGGAGACTGGGGTGAAGAATATTACCTTGAGACCTACGGGTCAGGCTTCCTTTCCAGCTTTGAGGGAATGCTTTCCGGAATTCAGACTGCAGCCATTGTATTTTTGATTATTGGAGTAATCTGCACCATTTGGGCGGCTAAGGTAGAGCCCAAAAAAAGTGTTGAATCAATAAAGGCTTAGAACGTGAAACCATTGAAAAAACCGGCTTTTTAGGCCGGTTTTTTCGTTGTCAAAATTAATAAAATTTTTCGATAATTTATGTAAATTAATTCGTCAAATCTTTGACAAAATGCTTGTTATTTCATCAAGAAGGAGTATAATGTATACGTATGATTTTAAATCTGGGAGTAAAAAAAAGTAGACAACATTGCCTTGCTTTATTTTACCGACGGACTAGAAAGAGGAGGATTAAATTGAGCACTATTTTTTTTCTAATCTTATTCCCGTTAGTGGTTGCTCTGGCTCTTTTGGTTCTCAAGACTGATGCAGCAAGAGATATTATTGTGAAGATATCCGCCATTGTCATCGCGGTTGCTTCCGTATATCTTGCGGTTACTTATTTTGGCTCAGGCGGAAAGTATTTTGAATTCGAGAATGAATCAATCAATTACCTTATGATGGGTATTGAAATTTGTCTCGCAATCCTTATCTTTTATCTGGGCATCAAACATAAGAAGTATCTTGCTTCAGTTCTTGTGGCTATCCAGGCACCTTTAATGGTGTGGTTTGAGTTGACCATCGGACATGGGATTCATGTTGCCAACAATCTTTATATCGACAGATTGTCGATCATCATGGTACTGATCATCGGAATCATCGGTACGCTGATCACCTGGTATTCCATCGGATATATGAAGGATTTCCAGCATCACCACCACGATCAGCCCGACAGAAGACCACTGTTCTTCTTCCTGATGTTCCTGTTCCTTGCAGCAATGTTTGGCATCGTCGTATCCAATAATTTGGTTTGGTTGTATTTCTTCTGGGAGATCACAACGCTGTGCTCTTTCTTCCTCATCGGATTTACCAGAACAAAGGAAGCGATCAACAACTCTTTCAGAGCGCTGATCATGAATCTGCTTGGCGGACTTGGCTTTGTACTGGCAATTATCGTGCTGGGAAGCATGGGTACGCTGGAGCTGAATCAACTGATTGTTGCAGGTATGATGGGTTATGATCTGACTCTGCCTGTTGCACTGCTTGCCTTTGCAGGAATTACGAAAGCGGCTCAAATGCCTTTCAACAGCTGGCTTCTGGGAGCCATGGTGGCACCAACGCCTACATCTGCACTGCTTCACTCTTCTACAATGGTAAAAGCAGGCGTGTTCCTCATTGTAAAGCTGGCACCGGTTCTCAGCGGAAACTTTGCAGGTATTATGGTAATGCTGGTAGGAGGAATCACCTTCCTGATGGCATCCTTCGCTGCAATTTCTCAGAGCAATGCAAAGAGAGTGCTGGCTTACTCAACAGTTGCAAATTTAGGCTTGATCGTGGCCTGCGGCGGTATTGGAACTTCTGCTGCAGTTTGGGCTGCTATCATGCTGATCATATTCCACGCAGTTACCAAGTCACTGCTGTTCCTTTGTGTCGGTACTGCGGAGCATAATATTGGAAGCAGAGATATTGAAGACATGGACGGACTGTTTGGCAGAATGCCGAAACTGGCTGCCTTCATGATCGTCGGTATTTCCGGAATGTTCCTTGCTCCTTTGGGAATGCTGATTTCCAAGTGGGCCGCGATGAAAGCATTCGTTGATTCCGGTAATGTACTGCTGGTGATGATGATCGTATTCGGCAGTGCCGCTACGTTATTCTACTGGACAAAGTGGCTCGGCAAGATGACTGCTATCATGGCGAACCGGGAAAATATTCAGAGCGATGTACACAAAGAGGAGTGGCTTGTGCTGACTTCTCTGACGGTTATGACCGTTGTGATCTGTCTCATCTTCCCGTTGATGTCCACTTACTTGGTTGTTCCGTACCTCACAGCGGTTTATTCCTCAGTTGCAACACTTGCGCTTTCTTCCGGAAATATGTACATCATGTCCGCGATGCTTGCGCTGGTGGTACTGCTGCCCCTGCTGTTCTACGGTAAGACAAACAAAAAAATCGTTCCGATTTATATGGCCGGTGCCAACCTGGGCGATGACCTGACTTTTGAAAACTCCATGCATCAGCCTACGGCCGTATCCTTGAAGAACTGGTATATGGAAGGTTATTTTGCAGAAAAACGGATGAACATCATTGGAGTCCTTACGACCACTGCGGTTCTTCTGTTCACATTCGCAGTTTTATTAGGGGGGGTGCTGTAAATGAGTGTTACTGTAATAATTAGCATCGTAGCATATTTGATTCTTGCACCCATCGCCGGTGGTCTCCTTGCCGGAATCGACAGAAAGATTTCCGCAAGAATGCAGGGAAGATTTGGTCCTCCGATCCTCCAGCCGTTTTATGATTTCTTTAAACTGCTGGAAAAGGAACCGATCACAGTAAATAAGGTGCAAGACTTCTATGTCATGTGCTTCCTGATTTTCATCGTGATTACCGGATGCTTCTTCTTCGCGGGAGGAGATTTGCTGCTGGTCATCTTTACGCTGACCCTTGCAAGTATTTTCCTGGTAATCGCAGCTTTTTCTTCCAATTCGCCTTATGCGCAGATTGGTGCCGAAAGAGAACTGCTTCAGATGATGGCTTACGAACCTATGGTTCTGATTACAGCAATCGGTTTCTACCTCATCAACGGAAGCTTTGCTATCTCAGAGATTGTAAGCTCTGATAAAATGGGGATTCAATACCTGCCGGGTATATTTCTCGGCTTTGTGTTCATTCTAACTATTAAGCTCAGAAAGTCACCTTTTGATCTCAGCATGTCCCACCACGGACATCAGGAGCTGGTAAAAGGACTGACCACAGAATTCTCGGGAAAGACCATGGCGGTTATTGAAATCGCTCACTGGTATGAAAACATCTTCCTTTTGGGATTTGTTTACCTGTTCTTTGTGAACACCATTTCGTGGAGCCCGGTGCTGGCAGTAGCTGTCTGCCTGGTGACTTACTTCATTGAAATTTTAATTGACAACAGCTATGCAAGAATGAAGTGGCAGATTGCGATTAACGCTTCATGGATCGTGGCCATCACGCTGGGATTTGTGAATCTGCTCGTCATTTATTTTGTACGTTAAGGAGGTGTAACCAATGTCATATGTAACGAAATCACCGTGGGTCATCCATTATGACGGATCGAGCTGCAACGGATGCGACATCGAAGTATTGGCATGCCTTACACCGATGTATG
>JARBUO010000058.1 GCA_029239605.1 Bacillota bacterium
CCTCAGGCAGCAGGGCAATATCGGCGTAGCCTACACATATAATGAACCTGCCATATGGTATGAGTATGTTTATGATACTGCAAAACTGGTGAGAGAGAACGGTATGCTGAATGTGATCGTGACCAACGGTTTCATCGGCAGTGAGGCACTGGACAAGCTTTTGCCGCTAACCGATGCCATGAACATTGACCTCAAAGCCTACCGCGAGGATCTTTATGAGGATTTTCTCAAGGGAGGCCTGAGAGAGGTGAAGGCTTCCATTAAACAGGCTGCGGCCAGCTGCCATGTGGAGGTCACTATGCTTGTGATTCCCGAATTCAATGATTCTGTTTCTGAAATGGAGGAGATGGCAGAATGGCTTGCTTCCCTTTCTCCGGAACTTCCTCTGCACCTTTCCAGATATTTTCCCAGGTATGAGCTGACCGACAGGGAGCCAACTCCTTATGAAACGCTTAGCAATCTAAAGAAAGCAGCGGAAAGGCACCTGAAGTATGTCTATCTTGGCAATGTTTAGCAGATTGGAACATACAGTCAAGGAAATGGTTCCTCGGACAGTGCAGGCGGCTGCAACGTTTTGCTGCTTATCTAAAGTACCTGGCTGATTTCCAGTCTTTCAGAAAAAGCTTCAATCCGATTTCGATCTTTTAATTCAAGTCCGTCGAGATAGGAGAGAAATGGGAGGTGCCACTGGCGAAGCTTTTCATACTCATCTCGAATTGCTGCACGTCCGTAAAGGGACGGCAAGTCGGCGGAGTGAGGCAGGGTTTTCAGCAGCAACGCAAGCTCAACCTCATTCAGGCTTGAAAATAAAGACGCATACTCGTCTTCAAAAAAGCATTCGCTGTCCAGCAAATCCGTTAGATCTCTCATACTTAACGGTGCATTTCTTAAAAGGATCAATTTATCCGAAAGATGTCTGCATGACAAAATTTCATTATAAAGAGCACGAAGTACGGCATGGTCCATATGATCTTTGTCTCTAAAAAGGATCGTATTGAGTTCATCCTCATCCTTGGAAGAAGGAAAGAGAAGGGGGAGACTGTCTGTGTGCACTGCATGCCAAAGCCTTCCTTTCAGTTTTCGAATCGATGCCCTGATATAATGCTCGAGATTCGTTCCTGCTATGGAAAGTTCGACGCACATCCGACATCCAGCCTGATCAGCAAGCAGTTCGATTTGATCTCTGCTCTGAGAACCGAGTTCATACTGCAAAAACCTCTGGTCGTAATCGCTGATGTACAGGTTAAGCGCACTTCGTCCCATCAACGCAGAGGCCAGCGAATTGGCCAAAACCAGGTCAAAAATATTAAAAAGTTGTTCGCGATACATGGGATCACTTCCCCGAATCAAAGCAAGAACTGTCTCCGAGGGGTAGTAGCTGCAAAACAGATTCTCAAGCTGGAACTTCCTCAGATAATCCATAATATATTCCAGTCCCGTCAGAATCATCGGATCGTTGCTCAGCGGATAATCAATGGAACCGGGGATTTCATGAGCTCCGTAGTCAGCGTCATAAGCTGCGAAGAATAGGGGAATCCCTTCCTTGAGGGTATCGTTGTATGCAAGCACATCAAAGCTGGGGAGCTTTTTCTGAATAGACGCCAGAAGCGCCTTGGTATTCAAGAAATCCTCCGCAATTCGCTTTTTTCCCTTTTGATACAATTCATCCAGAGTACAGGTTTCCAGCAGAATGAACGCCTCTTCGGGACTGGAAAGTCTCTTCAAATAATAACCGGTGGTAAAGAAGATGGATTGCTGAATTCTTTGTCCGGTTTCCAAGGGTACCGAACTGCTGAAACCGCCGGTATACCTATTGAATGCAGCAGAGAGAAGCGTGAGAATCTGGGATTGAAGCTTTTCCAGCGTCTCTGACGGTATGAGAGACAGGCGGGCTCCCTCTTTTATGATTTCCTGAAAATAAGTTGAAGCGTCTAGCTTTTGGGATATGTGCAGCGGGATTTTTCTATCTGCCGGCTCATTTCTGTTTATCAAAACAATTCCTCCTCCCAGAAATCAAAGATGATATCCCAGTCTGTAAATGCTTCGTCTTCTTTTCCGCATTCCCCGTCTTCTTCAAAAATCCCAGATAAGTCGCTGGTCAAATTGCTGAGATCTGTTATCCCAAAACGAATTCGACGAGATAGATTTTCCAAATCCCTTGTCATCAGCAAGTCGACGGACCCCCTGCAGGTTTGATCAAAGGACTTTTTCATAATGTCAATCAGTTCATCGTCGTCCATTTCGTCCAAGGTCTCATTCTTAAAGTGATAAAAGGCTTCCACCAGCGCATTGAGCGTTTCTGCATAACTGGACTGATTCAAATAGGGAGAATCGCAGAATGCGGTGATGATTTTATTGATAACGCCTCCCGAAAACTCGATGCGTCCCATCGCTTCCAGCGCATCCGAACGTGTTTTTGCCAGTTCTGCCGCATCAGATTCCTTCAGTACGAGACCGAAGCGGCTGGTGAGCCTGTTGCATTGAATGATCTCTGTCACGGCAATTTTTTCCGCCACAGCTGCAGGGATCAGGCTAAAGTAACCATTCATGATTTTTCTCCCTTCCTTTTAAAAAAGTAGTTGACAAAGAAATAAATCCATGGTATAGTATAATAGAGATAATTTAAATAATTCAAAACCATAGACGACTAATGATAGCACAGCGCCAAGATATAAGTCAATATTTTTTTTACTATAAATGAAAGCGCATCCTGGGATGCGCTTTTGCAATTCAATGATAAAATATTAAGAACAAGCCTTTTAGAGTCCGCAGATCCTATCCCGAAAAATTTGGGTAATCGCTTGCTGTTTTTTCATTAAATCATATTCTTATGAATATATTTTGTCAGCTTGCCAAGGCAGTTGACATAGCAGCCGAATTCATTGTCGTACCAGCCAAAGATTTTGGCATGAGTGACTGGAAAACTCAAATCCTGAGCGGTATTAACGCCAAAATTTCGAAGGGTGCCCGCATCGATGGAAAAGAAGCCGGTGCGGGTGTGATTTTCATGACCCTCGATGATCACTGCAGCCTGGCAGCCTGCCAAATCAGCGGAAACGTTCTGCTCGTCACTGTAGAGAAGGAGTTCTTTTTGTGAACCTTCCCCAGCCTTTTGATAAATTTCATTGATAAATCGTTTATTGATGACAGGATCTCCTAATTCATTGAGGATGGTACGGAAGGTAAGGTTCAGAGAAATCAAAGATACCGTACTGGTGGGAACACGGATGGAATCAGCCATGAATCCGATTTCTTTAATCTCGGGAAGGATTTCTTCCAGCGCAATGGCTGCTCCCGTTGAAGTAGGTATGATATTGTTCATCACGGAGCGATTTCTTCTGAGGTCTCCTGTGCCGGAAGCAGGCGGGCCGTCAAGGATGCTTTGATTATTGGTGGCGGCATGAACAGTGGACATGGAAGCAGTGATAATATTAGCAGTTTCCTCCGTCTCTAGAAGCGGTTTAATCATGTGAGCAAGGGCAGTTGTGGTGCAGCTTGCGGCTGAAACGATGTGATGTTTTAATGGGTCATAGTGCGCATGATTCACGCCGTAAACAAACATGGCACTGTCCTGCGGCACTCTTTGGGAAGTATCGCTGATTTTAAACGGAGCACTGACGATTACCTTTTCTGCTCCGGCTTCCAAGTGACCTCTCAAGCTGCCTTTTCCATCATCGGCAGGCAAAGCAGGGTCCAGAAAGGATCCCGTGCAGTCAACCACAAGCCGAACACCTTCCCGGCTCCACGGAATATTTCTGGGATTTCTTTCACTGGTCAGAACCTTAACGCAGATTCCATCAAGGTCGAAAAGATTATCCTCCCGCCTGATGACAGTGCATTTCTTTCCGGCATGCCCATATAAAAAACGGTCCAAAGACCCATATGTGGAATCTGTGGTCAGGTAATGAATAATATCACTGTCTTTTTTACCCAGCGTCCGGCCTGCGTTAATGACGATGGTATCAAAATACCGAAGATTTAAATGATTCCAGAGGGTAAGTTTACCGATTCTGCCAATCCCATTGATGCCAAGTATGTTTTTATTTCTGGTCTGTGTTTGCATTTTATTCTCCTTTTTGCTCGTTTTGCAGTCTTCATCCGCGTGTTGCTATTTCTCGTTTTACAATCGTTCTTCTAAAAAAGCCGTTTTGAGACAGGTCAAACAACCAGAGTCTCGTGTGCACCTTCGTAGATGGAACCCAGATTTCCATCGATGGAAATCACAGCCCCTGCAGTATATATCTGATCACCAAAAAAGCAGGTTTTGTTTGCATCGCTGACGCGCATGCTTTTACAGCTTACAATACAAACCTTTCCCAGGCTTGCAGCAGTTACGGCAGCATGAGAGGTTGCCCCGCCCTTAGCGGTGACCAGTCCGTCACATTCAAAGATGAGTGGGATATCATCGGGAACCGTGTCCGGACGGCATAGAATAACTTTTCTCTCAGGACTTTCACTTCGTATCTGCCGGATGTCTTCTGCAGTAAAAGCGATGGCGCCGGAGAGCGCGCCGCCTCCGATTCCAATTCCGGTTCCGATGGTTTTCATCCCATTCGGATCAGCAGCAAACGTAGTGGTTTGGTTCTTTTTCTTGAGGTTTTGATTCCTTGTCTGTAAGAGATACAGGCTGTCAGGATCGGGGGATTCAAAGGTAAATTCGATTTCCTGGTGTACAAAGCCGTGCTTCTCAATGAGCAGTCTGGCAGAAGCCAGCAGTTTTTCGTAGATATCAGGAAATGAGGACTCGAGAGAAAGGGGGGCACCCCCGTCATAATGTTTTCGCTGTGCCTCTGTGATAGGCAAGGTATTAACAAGGCCCGATACCACATCTTCTCCCTGACTGCATAGGGCAAAATCTCCGTAGAGATTAATTCCGCTCTTGCCGTTAAATGGGCTGTTGGTAAAAACAACTCCTGTGCCGGAAGAGGAGGAGCGGTTTCCGAGAATCATCTTCTGCACGATGACCGCTGTACCCCATTCGTCTGCAATTTGCATATGATTCCGGTAGGATACAGCACTTTTTGCAGACCAGGAATCAATGACGCAAAGGATAGCCTGACGGAGCTGCCGGAAGGGATCTTTCTCAATGTGAATTCCATGATCGAGGAGGACCATTTCGTATGCTTTGCAGGTTTTTTTCATCTGTGCAGGTGTAAACTGAATCTTTAGTTCTGCGCCGAATTTTACCTTCTGATCCTGCATTACCCTGTCAAATTCGTCACGCTCGATTCCAAAGAACATCCCCCAGCTTTGGAAGAACCTTCGATAACAATCCCAGGATGTCCATTCGTAACCTTCTCGATTGCCGAAGGCCTCTGCGATTTCGTCATTCATTCCAACATTGAGGAAGGTTTTCATGGCGCCGGGAAGAGAGAGAGAAGATCCAGATCGCACAGAGAACAGCAGGGGCTGCAGGGAGCTTCCGTATTTCATTCCTGTGTACTGCTCTATTTCGGTAAGGGCTGTTGAGATATAATGGTTCAGCTCCTGATTCATCTGCGGATGGTGAATTACCGTGTCCTTATGGCGGAACAGCTCTGTGGTGAGCACAAAACCGGGAGGAACCTTGAAACCAAGGGAGATCAGCTTTTTCAGGAAATATGCTTTTGCACCCAGGAATACCGGGTTATCCATGGCCAGTGTCTCTTTGCCAAGCGGACTGAGAATCAGGTCCGGATCGTATGTCATTACATTTTTAATAAAATCATCGGAGTAATTCTCAACCATGCTTCGAATGGTGTTCAAAATATTTGTAATAAAATGATCCAGATCCTGTACGAGAAATGCTGAAGAAAGATTTTCACGGAAAAATTTCTCGGATTCCATCTGAGCATACTGTTTCAGCCCCTCACTTGAAACGCTTTGGTCTCCCATCAGGATTTGGGGAACGATGTCCCTCAGCGGGCGCTCATAGACATCAATAAAGTATTCTGCGATGATCTGCTTAATATCCTGCGCCATGAACTGGAACAGATTGATGTATTGATCCAGAGAGAAACTCGGTGAGGAAAGGCTGTATTGGAACATGCCAATATTGGAGTTGAAGCCTTGGTTTGTGATACCGTCAAGCTCGAGTCCCTCGCGGAATAGGAGCAGGAGATCCAGGATACGGCGAAAGGTTTTCTGGGTGATATATTCGAGATTAATGCCCTGCAGGAGATCCGCCATCAGTTTGGAAGCTGCTCGCTCCAATCGAAACATCAGGCCCAGTGCTTCGAATTTTGCTTCGATGTACTGACCGTACATGGATGGTATCCCAATGGCAATATGCCGTTTATAATAAATATCCTCCAGCGCAATACTTTCTCTGGGGTCCAAAATCACATCTTTCAGCCGCCTCATAAAGCGGTAAATGATGATGAGTGAAATCTCTGCATCGTTTTTATCCAATGCCTCACCAAGCTCTTTCAATTCAGTTAAACTAAAAAACCTATAATTTTTCAGCATATTTACGATATCTTCAGACTCCAGAGAGTACTTTTCCAGAAGAAGAGAATGAATTTCAAACAGGAGCAGAATACGCCTCGGCTCTCTATCCGTGGTACTGGAAATCGAATCAAGAAGTAACCGAATTTGTTCCGTGTCCCAATTCATAAGCTCGCTGAGGGGGGCCTTTGCGTGTAGAAGGAGTTCGTTCATAAGCTCGTGCACCTGCAGGAACCATTCTCCCTTTGTATCAAGGTCCTGGTAGACATCGTCGGGAACCAGATCTTTCAGGCTTGTGACATCACCGTCCAGCCAGTAACCAATAATTCTGCGCGTTAGTTCAATGTGCGTATTATTGCTTTCTGTGTGAACCTGTTTTCGCAGGAAATGAATGAGCCGATCCTGCCTTCTGGACAGCTCATCCACTGTGGTGGTTACTTCTCTCAGCCGCCCCTCGGCTCCGATTTCCCGGAAATAGACGGGGAAGATTCTGGCCAGCTGCTTCATTTCCCGATAGACAGGCTCTATGTTGGAGTTGAGCAGCTTTGTGACCTCCCGCTGGAAGAGGTCGGTATCGGAAATGAAAATGCCACCCAGCTTGAGATTAACAATAAGTGCTTCAAGAAGCTCTCTCATCTCGTAAGGTGAGTACTCGATGAGTTCCAGCCAGACTTTGATGTTCTTTACATGATTTGCATTCACCTTGATCTGCCAATCAGAGTTTACCGTAATCTGCCCTGGATGATGGAAGCCGGAACGAATTAAACCTTTGACAAAATGAGAAAGGATGCTTTCATTTCTCGTGTTGATTAATTCTTTGCCCAGTGTGAGGATACAATCCAAAACGGTGCCGGCATGGTCGGACTTCAGCTCTAGAAACAGCATCATAATGGTATCAAGAAATTCTTCTGTCCGATCCTCGTCAAGCTCTGCAAGGACGCAGCGCAGATAGCGGTTCATGTCATAGAGGAGATGATCTTTGAGATAAATCATGCCAGGCAGTTGCAGGAGGAAATGAAGATAATATATTTTTTCCAGTGAGGAATCAAAACGATCGGTGAAGCCGCGAAAATGGTTTGAGATATCATTGAAGAACATCAGGCCATAAAGGTCCGTCCAATCTGATGCCAGATTCAGTTCACGCCTGAGCCGTTCAAAAAATGGCATGCCGATTTCGGAGAACCTTTCATGGTCCAATGAGCAAAACAGAAGATTTTTTTGAGTCATCCAAATACCGATATCAGAAGTGGTTTCCCAATATTCAATACATTGTTTCAGAATCTCATGGGTCATATGAAATACTTCATCCCGAAATTCGGGAAATTGTGCCAGCTTATCGAAATATGTTTTAAAGTAACCGGAATTGTACAGATAGGGAAGACCATGTGCATTGATGTCCTCAGATACGAGAAGAAGGCATTCTGAGATTACTGACTTAGGGAAGCGCTCCAGAGTAACCAGTCGCTCCATAAATTTAATGACTGTCTTGATGAGAAGTTCTCTTTGAGGCTCGTTCAGCTCGGAGCGCATCAGCTGTCTAAAAATATTGACCAATACGGTTAGAGCCTTTTCAGACTCATCCAGAGCGTTGTAAAACCAAAGATCATTCAGGCTGATATTGTGTAGTGACTCAATGACAAACTGAAAGTTCACATACTTGTGGTTCAGTTCTGTGATAAACTCTTCTGCTCGTTTATGAATTCCCCACTTGGATTCGGAGCTTTGTACAAACCACTGCTGGTCAGAGGGGATCTGTATTCCGGTTATCTGTGTATTCTTTAAATTTGCCTCTAATGCTGTGGATGTAAACGTGTTCAATGATAAGTACCTCCATTCCATGTAAGACGCCATCGTCAGCGGATGTGATTCTAAAAAGGGCTTGTCATTTGATCGTGTACAATGTACATACTTCTACAATTTTTTTTATAAAAAAATACTTGGTAAATTGTATATATTATATCATGAAATATGATAAAAGAAACAATAAATATAATCAGTATTAAATCATCTATTTTAAGTGTATTCAAGATTTTGCCAAATAGTGCAAATCTGGTATAATAGAAGAAATTTAAAAAACTACAGATCAAGGGGGAAACAATCATGGAATGGAATCAACTGTTCGATAGTACCAGGGAACCGGAGACAAAGGATATCACCGCTTATATAGGGGAAGGAGAACCTCTGTACACAGAACTCAGAAGCTACCTCGAAAAGAGCTACAACGTAAAGCCAAAAGCATCGTACAGCAGCTGCTCAGCGCAGCCGGGATGGAATGTAAAGTATCAGAAAAGCGGAAAATCATTGTGCACAATCTATCCGATGGAAGGATTTTTTATTGTTCTGGTTGTAATTGGAGCAAAAGAAACTGCAGAAGCGGAGGCTGGCGTAACCTTGGAAGCATTTACGCCCTATCTTCAGGAACTCTATCAAAATACACCGTTTTCCTTAGGAGGGCGCTGGCTCATGATTCAAGTTACCAGTCCAGAGGTTCTTGAGGATGTAAAAAAACTGATTGCACTTCGTGTGAAGCCCAAAAACTAACGGATCAAATGGGGGACAAGCTCCAAATTAAAAGTGTATTGATGGTAAGTATGCTTTGCAGTTTGAATCCGTTAATTCTGTAATCCTGATCGCGACCGGTTATAATTGAAATCATAAAGCATATCATGTAGAAATAAGTGCATTAGAGATGCGAATGGGATAAGGGGTGTTATTTATGGCGGGTACTGCAGCAGGCTATTGGAAATATCATTTTGCGAATTACGGTCAGATGAATCTGATGAACGAACTCCGAAAATTATGGACAGAGCACATGTTCTGGACACGGCTGTTTCTGATCAGCTCGCTGTCAGGTCTTCCGGATCTTGAGGTTACGACAAACCGGCTCCTGCGCAATCCAGCAGACTTCGCAAAAGTGCTGGAAATCTTCTACGGAAAACAAAAAGCGGAAACATTTCGCAGTTTGCTGGAGGATCATCTGAAAATCGCGGCGGCAATCGTGGATAATTCTATGAAAGGGAATGGGAAGGCGGTTGAACAGTACTCACGTCTTTGGTATTCCAACGCTGACCGTATTGCCGCTTTTCTTGCAAGCATCAATCCCTGCTGGTCAGAGGAAGAGTGGAAGAGCCTGCTCTATGAGCACCTGAAAATGACAGGAGATGAATTGGCTGCGAGGATGAACGGAGACTTTGTGGAAGATGGAAAGATCTTTGATATGATTGAAAATCAGGGCCTGGCAATGGCCGATGTGATGGCAGCAGGGATGATCAATCAATTTGATATTTAGGATAAACCAAATTGGAAGGACTAAACACTTAGGATGAAATACAAAAAAATAAAAGAGGCGAAGTTTTTGTCAAGGCCCAATCGGTTCATTGCAAAGGTCAGGATTGATGGTGAGACGGAAACGGTACATGTAAAAAACACCGGACGCTGCAGGGAATTGCTTTGTGAAGGAGTCAGGGTGTTTCTTGAGGATCATGGGGAGAACCAGGGAAATCGCAAGACGAGATACTCTCTCGTGACAGTAGAGAAAGGATCGCGGTTGGTCAATCTCGACTCCTATGCTCCGAACCGCGTCGTGGGAGAGGCACTGGCGGAAGCGCGCATTGCACTCCCCGGGTTGAGCTCCAGATTTACCATAATCAAGCCGGAAGCAGTCTATGCGTCGTCCAGGTTTGATTTTTATATTGAAGACGAAAAGGGTGTAAAAGCATTCATTGAAGTAAAAGGGGTTACGCTTGAAGAGGATGGCATTGCACGATTTCCGGATGCACCTACGGAACGCGGGATCAAACATGTCCTGGAACTATGCCACGCCTTGGATAACGGCTTTCAGGCATTCGTTATATTTGTGATTCAAATGAAGGGGATCAAATGTTTTATGCCCAACGATAAAACCCATCAAGCATTTGGAGATGCCTTGCGGCATGCTGCCGATCAACAGGTTAAAATATTAGCCTTCGACTGTGACGTAACACCGAATACTATGCTTCTCGGTTCAGCCGTTGAGGTTAGGCTTTAAACTCCAGGGAAGCAGTGGAGTTTATAATTAAGATCCGGTTTAGCAGTGCAGGTCATGATTAAGATACATGGAATAAAAATTTGAGTTGTCGGCGGGACGAGATAAACCCCCGCAGAAATTTGAAATGGGAATATGCATCTATGTCAGCGAATAAGAAAACAGACAGAAAACAAATCTATTTCTTCTTTTTCTTTACGTTCCTGGCCCTACTCTTTCTCTCTGTAACCGTATTCTTTCGGAGTCATTTTTATCCCGGAACAGTGATCAATGGCGTTCGTGTGGCTTTTTTGAATCCCACTGATGCAGATCAAAAAATATCAGAAGCAGCATCGGCTTATGTGCTGATGCTGAAAGAGAGAGACGAAGTAAAAGAGCAAATATCTGGAGCGGAAATCGGTCTGATCCCCAACGTGGACAACAACTGTAAATCAATAAAAATAAAGCAGAATCAAATCTTTTGGGTCATTTCTTTCTGGAGAAAGGATGCTACTGAATTTGGAAATGCTCTTACCTTCGATGAACTGCTGATGACCAAAAAATTTGAAAGCCTTGGGTGCATGGACGAGTCCAGAGTAATCCGGCCACAGAATGCGACGCTTCGCTATGGAAACGGGAGCTATGAAGTCGTACAAGAAATTAACGGAAATTTGGTCAATGAGGGGCTGCTGCTTTTCTATATAAAAAGTGCGGTGAATAATGGCACTCCTGCATTGGACCTGGAAGAGAAAAAATGTTATGTCAATCCGAAAATCCGATCTGATTCAAAGAAAATTGCAAATACAAAGGCAGAAGCCGAACGATATTTGCTTTCCAAAATTATCTACCAGTATAAGGACGGAAGTGAGACGGTAGATCAGGAGGAAATCAGTCAATGGATTGAATTTGATGATGATCTGAACATTGTATTTAATCATGGAAAAATAAAGGAATTTCTCCGCAGCCTTGCGGTTCACTACGATACCCTGGGAAAAGAGAGGGAATTTATTACCGCCTGGGGAAGGAAAATCAATGTAGGCGGGGGAGATTACGGATGGAAGGTTGATATAAAGGGTGAAGCGGAGGAGCTGGCGGAAGCCGTTGTCAGGGGTGAGACCCTCTATAAAGAACCGAAATACCTTCAAAAGGGCGCCGTTCATGAGCTGAATGACATCGGAAAGACCTATATTGAAATCGATCTTTCCAAACAATATCTATGGTATTTCAATGAGGGGGTATTGGTCGCGCAGGGGGCAGTGGTGACGGGAAACGTCAGCGGCGGGTTTAAAACGCCTGACGGGATATACAGTCTGAAATATAAAATAAAGAATGCTGTTTTGAAAGGGCATAATTATCGTGTTGGCGTGTCTTACTGGATGCCTTTCAATAATGATATCGGCATTCATGATGCATCCTGGCGCTCAGAGTTTGGAAGAGATATTTATTTAACAAGGGGCTCTCATGGTTGCATCAATGCATCTTTCTATCTTGCCAAGACACTCTTTGAGAACGTTGCGGTGGGTACACCTGTTGTCTGTTACTATTAAATACGCTGATAATGGCACCATTTCATTTATTATAGCACCACACTATTGATCATTAAACAATAGTGTGGTATTATTTTCTCAAAACTACTATGCTTGGAACAGTAGTTGAAATGAGGAAACAGACACGGAGGTTCCTATGAACAGAAAAGAATTTTTAGATGAATTGGAAAATGCATTGACTGGACGGATGTCCGAAGGAGATGTCAGGGAGGTTCTGTCCGATTATGGTGATATCTTTGCCCAAGGCAGGGAGGATGGAAAAACAGACGATACCATTTCTGCAGAGATCGGGTCGCCGGCGAGAATTGCGAGAAAGATTCTGGAAGAAAGCCCTGATTTCGAGGGCAACGCCCGCCAATACACAGAATTTCAAAAGAATATTAATGAAAAGACCAGTAGAATCTTCGATCGGATGGTTGAGCCTGACCGCTCTGTGGACGCTGCGCAGCTGGCATCCATGGGCCGCAGACTGGGTGCGTATATTATAGACGGTCTATGCCTCGGCGTCGTCGGTATCGGGTTGATGCTGGCAATGTTTGCACCAGTTTTCTTTACTCGCTTTTTGAATATGGATACGATGTATAATTTCTTACCGCAAGAAATGGGAATGGGAAAGGTGATGATGATCGGAAATGCATTTCCCCGATTTTTTTCAATGAACATTGTTATGCTTATCACTCTTCTGGGGTTCTCAAATCTTTTCACCACAATTATTCTTTGGGCAACCAATGGCTATTCTCCCGGAAAATGGCTTCTTGGCCTCCGGGTCGTGAAACTTAATGGAGAAAAAGTAACGTTTGTAGACGCTCTGCTGAGAGAATTGATCATAAAGGGAATTGCCAATTCTATACTTTCAGGGATTCTAAATGTGATTTCCTTTGTATGGGGCTGTGTCACCGAGGATCGAAAGACGGTTCATGATCTTGCCGCACAGACACGTGTTCTGAAAATTGACAGATATTCCGGCCGAAATCAAAGATACTAGTTGTTGGATAAAGGGTGAATGCTATGGATACACAGCTGAAAAAAGGTGTTCTGGAAATGTGCGTCCTTATCAAATTATCAGAACAGGACATGTATGGCTATGAAATCATGAAGCTGATTCAGGAGTTCTTCCCCGAGGTATATGATGGATCGATCTATGCGATTCTGCGCAGAATCAAAGGGGAAGGTTATGCTGAGACTTATATGAAAGATATTCCTTCGGGAGGTCCATCCAGAAAGTACTACCGAATTACGGAAGAGGGAAGAACCTGCTGCAATGCAATGATCAAAGAGTGGGAGCGGATGGTTATGAGTGTTGCCGGGCTCATAGAAAAACGGAAGCATTGAACATCATAATAGAAAAGAAAAAAGGGCAGAAGGATTGGGTTCTGCCCTAATTTTTATCCTTTACCTGCCTGCTCAATTTTGAGGGCAGGCGGCGGTTTTTCTTACCAGCTGCAACCATTTGTTCCGTTGAACTGGAACGCTGACCGAACTTTCCCGCGGTCACCGGTTCCGCCAACTCTTCCGCAGCAGCTGCTGCCAGCACCGGCAATGCTGTCTCTGTCTCTGCAGGAACGGCAAGGCACAAGGTCATTTCCCCAGACGCAGTCATTACAGTTTCCGGGGCCGATGGTTACTGCACCACCTGTTGCAGGTATCTGCTGCGTATTACACCCGAGACGATCTGTATTTGGCCGATGAGGTCTGCCTGATCCTATTCCTCCGACGTTTCCTCCGCTGCCGCATCTGCAAGGATTGGGATTTACGTCATCACAGTCTTCTTCATCTTCTTCGATCTCCGCTGCTACGAGAGAACCCTGGCAGGGCTGTAATGCTTCACATGCATTGACACAGAACAAGGTTCTGCGAACGGTCTGAACAAATACGGTCGGTTCAACTGCAACATTGGAGACAAGGGCTACATTCAGGACATTTTCATTGCATGGATCTACATCTGGGCAAGGCCAGCAGTCGTGTCTGTCGTTTCTGTCACCTTCGAATTCATCGTCCTCAAGCATTGACTGAGATCTGCCACAAGTCACAAAAATCTCTGGATTTACGAGGCTGATCTTCGCACTGAATTGGAACAGGATCTCAGGTGCTGTCCCGTTGATTGCACAGGGCAGGCTGAGATTACGTACTGCAAAATTGCTGGGGCAATTGTGATGGAGTGTCGTATTGGGAGAATTCGGCGCATTGGAAATCTCCAGACGGAAACGGCAGAGTCTGCCATTCGTATTTACGGTGCCCTCTAAAACGTAAGTCGCACGAAGGTCCCACGGACCGACGTTGGTGATCAGGAAAAACGCTTTTGTGGGAAGCCCTAGATTAAGGCAGCGCTCTTTCTGAACCCTTGGAAGTACATTTGCGGTTCTTGCTGTGTACTGGCCATTGGAATACTGTACGGAATCGACAGGAAAACCATCCAACGTGACCTGGGAAGCATTGATGTTCCCCGGGGGTTTTGTATTGAAATATTCAACGACTACAAAAGCATTCTCGATATTGAAGACTGCATTGCTGGAAAGGGTGCATGGAATGATGCTGCAGCCGTCGAGGAGCAGCTCGGTTTTGAATCTTCTGCTGTTTCTGCCACCGGTATTGAGATTGAAAAGAACCGGGCTTGCAGTATCTTTGTTAAATGAGAAAACCTTATCGAGGTACGTTAAATAGTTCTGCTGGCTGGCAAATTCAATGTCATCCGTGTCAAAATTCGTCCCACAGGTGTGACCCAGACAATCTCTGGCTGCAAGAAGACCGGCATCGGATATGCGTTGTTGTTTCATAACTGATAACCTCTCTTTATGATTGTATCATAGCAAATGATCTAAATTTAGTTTTACTATGTAATACGATTCCCAAGCCTCTGAAATAGGTTGTTCTTTGAAGAACTGACTCTAGCGGCAGATCGTATTCACTGTTTCCCAGGGAATGAACCATAAAATCCGGGAACAGTATAAGGATATTAAGGTAATTAAGGCAATCAGATATGCTACATTATATGATGTTTTTTTTCTAGTGCCACAAAAAAATTGAAGACAATCCCCGCAATTCATCGTTATATTAAACAGAAGGGGTTAAAATCAGGGTTGTCTTAAAGCGGTACAATTTGTTGCACAAGTTTTTACCGTACTTTAATCGGCCCCGCTGACATGGGATTGAGAGAGGAGGGTGAGGATGATCCCGACAGATAAGAAGAATCAGATGCTGGAGGCAGCCATAAAGCAATATGGCAGGCTGATCTTCACCATCTGCAGCTCAATGACAGGAGACAGTTTTGAAGCAGAGGACCTTGCTCAGGATACCTTTCTGTCGGCATATAAACATTTTGATACGTTTGACGGAGAGCATATGAAAGCTTGGCTCGTGACGATTGCATCAAATAAATGCAGGGATTATCTCAAGAGCGCTGCAAGAAGAAGCGTTCCCACTTCAGGAGAAACCTTTGAATTGGTCAGAGATCTCAGGCCTGAACCGGAAGAGGTGATCGTGGGCAAGGATACAGAAAAACGGGTTCTGGATCTGAGCAGAAGTCTGAAAGAACCTTACCAATCCATTGCAATAGCCTACTTCTGTGAACATAAAACCGCTCAGGATATTTCCCGGGCGACTGGAAAAAACCTTAAGACCACTCAGACCCAGATTTATCGAACGCGATCAATGCTTCGCAAACTATGGAAGGAGGAATTCGGATGAACATGAGAGAGCACTTGTTGCCCCAGCAGATCGATGCTTTGAAAGCGGGAAATTTACCGGAGGACGAAGTGATCGGCATGCTGACGCATATAGGGGAATGCGGGCACTGTGCAGACGCCCTGGCAGAACGCTACAGGGAGGAAGAACTTCTCCGGCTTCCGCCGGAATTCAGCAGAAAGGTTATGGAAACTTTAGGAACAGACATACAGCGGACAGTTAAGATGATTCCGCCCAAACAGGTTCCGGCAGGGAAAATAACGAAGAACGGATCCCATAGGACGATATCCTATTCCGGGAAGAAGAACGGTGTGTACGAACTTTACGCGTATAGTTTCCGAGTAGGGATCGCAGCCTGCATTGCGCTTATGCTTTTGTTTTCAGGTACATTGAATTACGGCGTTGCCTTTGGGCAATCCATCCATGGAGATTTTGCAGCGGTTAACAAACTTACTGAAAATCTCAGAGGTTTTTCTGATAGGCTGATTGATTTTAAGGTCAAGACCGATTTAAAGGAGGTATTGTAAGTTGATTACAAAAAGAGGTAAGTTTTGGACCGTCGTCTTCGCTTTTCTGCCAGGGGCAGGGCATATGTACAATGGCTTTATGAAGATGGGCGTTTCGTTTATGGGTTTGTTTTTTATCGTATGGGCTTTGGCATCTTTTATCAATATTGGAGCCATTGCATTCCTCGCTCCGGTAATATGGTTTTACGCGTTCTTTGATTGCATTAACAGAGTGTTTCAGGATGATGCAGAGTTTTATAATCAAGAGGACCGTTTTCTCTTTACCGTGGAGCAGCTTGAGAAGTTCAATTGGAGCATTCTGAGAAAACAGAATCTTTTGATCGGCGCAATTCTGGTTGTAATTGGAATCTATGCGATCTGGAACAATGTAATTCTTGATACGCTTTGGACTTATGACCTGCTGCCTCAGGAAGTTTACAATATGATTGTAAGTTTTGGAAACATCATTCCTCAGCTGGTTGTAGGGGTGCTGATCATCTGGGCCGGATTTGCCTTAATTATGGGAAAGAAGAGAGAAATAGAAAATGAGAGCCCGAAAACGGGGAGCATAGGGGGAGCAGAACGGGAATCGGCATATTTTGAGGGACAGGAGGATGGAGATGAGGAGTAGAAGGGTAGGCACCTTAACACTGGGCCTGACATTGATCCTTGCAGGGGCTTTGTTTTTCCTGCATCTGTTCCAACCCGAAGTGATCTCCTATCCCTTTATCTTTCGGCTTTGGCCGGCAATCTTAATTCTCCTTGGACTTGAAGTTCTTGCAGCATATTTGATCAATAAGCAGGAACAGCTGGTATATGACGGCTGGGCAGTTTTTTTGATCATTCTGCTGATGGCTCTGGCAGCCGTCTTGGCGGGAGGCCAGCTCCTGTTGGAACAGGGGTTTGCCAGAGGATATATCCAATTTTAATGAACAAATCGGTGAAAAAAGAGGCAGCCTCTCTATGATTGAAAATCATTTTGAGGCTGCTGTTTTTATTGAATAGGATATACCATTTCTATTTTAATAAAAAGTGGTGTGCAGCGGCGGCCCTCCCTCGACGAAGTTGCATAGCCACTTTTTTAATCAGAAAAAAGTGAAGTGTTTTCATGTTATCTATATCTATGGGTATGGTATTCCGCCAGGTATAAAAAAAGAATGCAAGCATCTTTCGACAAAGCCGGTTTGTTTCGCTGTCGAACGAAGCGTGAATCTGTTGGAAATACTAAGTTCTTGACGAGAACTTCCTCCACAGAGCACCACGCGGAAGGGGTTTCTGCAGCGCCGATATTTTGTTGGCGTTTAAAACGAGAAACACAATATATTGTAGTTGGACGAAAAAAATACCGGATTTTATGAATGCTTTTCAATAAAATATGCAAAGATGTCCCAATTTTTTGATTCCTAGTGGTTGAAAAGTGGAGTGAAGTGGAGTATAGTGGTGTTACATTCAAACTTAGAGTGGAGAATTGTCAAATGTTTATTGGAGAGTATCAAAATTCCATAGACTCAAAAGGCAGAATCATTGTCCCGTCGAAATTTAGAGATCAACTTGGCAGTAAGTTTATTCTGACCAAGGGGCTGGACAATTGTCTCTACATCTATCCTATGGAGGAATGGAGCCGCTTTGAAGATAAGCTAGGCAACCTCCCGGTATCAAATAAAGACGCAAGAGCTTTTGTCAGATATTTTTTTTCCAGTGCGGTTGAGTGCGAAGTGGACAAACAAGGCAGGCTCACTATTCCGCAAAATCTCAGAGAACATGCAAAAATAGATAAAGAACTGGTAACAATAGGCGTATTGAGCAAGATCGAAATCTGGAGCAAGCAGGAATGGGACAACTATAATGAAGGATCCAACCTCGGGCCTGACGATATCGCCGATAAGATGGCCGAGTTTGG
>JARBUO010000207.1 GCA_029239605.1 Bacillota bacterium
GGAGAGGATCGCCTCTTTGTTTCACTAGTTAGCGCCGCAGCACTTCTTGTATTTCTTTCCGCTGCCGCAGGGGCAGGGATCATTTCTGCCGGGTTCCTTATCCTTGACTACGGTCTTGGATTTCTTGTGGGCTTTGGTGATTTCCTGTCTTTCTTCTTCAGTAAGAATCTTCTCCCACTGGGGCAGGGTGTACAGATAGTCCGCCTTCGCTTCCAGCATATTGAAGAAGAGCTTACTATAATCGATGTCAAGCTCAATCTGAGACGATTCATCGAAGCTTTTAAAACCCAGCTCCTGATTCAGACTCGTGTTGATCCCATCCAGAAATCCCATGAATATTACAGGATCAGCCTCGTATTTTTCAGCGAGCTCCTGAAAGGAACCCGTCACCTTTTCCTTATGGTTTTCCAGAATACCGCTGTAGATTCTTTTCTCGGTAGAACTGTATTTTTCCCAGAACGCGCCGAAGGTTTCATCGGTCTGATGATCGATCAAGTTCTGCCACTGTTCAAATAAACTCATGAAATAATTCCTCCATTTTATTATTTTTTTCTTATTGTAATTGTTTGCCGATCAACAGCGTTAAATGCATAACAGTTACATCACGCGAATGATGCTTCTGATTTCACTGGCAAACTTCGATTTTTCAATTTTATCCAGCGCCTCATCAAGACGAGCTCTGGTTACCTCATGCAGAATAAAGACAAGGGGAACTTCTCTGCGTTCATTCACCTCTCTAGAAAGCTGGAGGACGGAATCCACACCGATGCCGCATGCGCCGAAGGTAGTAGCGATACTGCCTAAAACGCCTGGAACATCCTTTGCCATCATATTGACATAGTATTTATTCTGGCCTTCTCCCACATAACGGAGCATCTTTTTCGCTTTGGTTTCCGCATAATGATCAAAAGCAGCACCTTTTGCAATCGCCCTTGATATTTCGATAACATCTCCCATAACAGCGCTTCCTGTGGGCAGGGGTCCGGCACCTTTTCCGTAGAACATCAGATCATCCACCGCATTTCCGGTAACGAAGATCGCATTGAATTCATTGCTTACGGATGCAAGGGGGTGATCCTTGGGGACAAATGCAGGCTGCACGTGTGCTTCCAGCTGATTTCCGACTTTCTTTGCGGTAGCCAGAAGCTTAATCTTATAGCCGAACTGGTCAGCCAGCTTAATATCTTCCTTTGAAATCTTGGAAATTCCCGCTGTTGGGATTTCCTGCGGAGAGACGCGAATTCCAAAGACCAGCGAAATCAGGATGGAAAGCTTATTCGCCACATCGATACCCTCAACGTCAGCAGTTGGATCCGCTTCTGCAAAGCCTTTTTCCTGTGCCACTTTGAGCACGTCTGCATAATTCAGCCCGAACTCTGTCATCTGGGTAAGAATATAGTTAGTTGTTCCGTTTACAATTCCGAGGATCTCTTCAAATTCATTGGCAAGCAGGTCTGATGCCAGGGTGTTCAGAATAGGAATTCCTCCTCCTACGCTGGCTTCATAACGGAACATGACCTGGTTTTCTCTTGCTGCATCCATAAACGCGTCATAGTTGGCTGCTACTGCTGCCTTGTTTGCGGTTACCACATGCTTTTTATTCTGAAGTGCCTTGAGCATAAAGCTGCTGGCAGGTTCAATGCCGCCCAAAAGTTCAATTACGATATCAATGGAAGGATCCAGAAAGATATCGTCAGGATTTTGCGTAAACTGCTCAGGAGACACGGTAATGTCTCTTTTTCTGTTCACGTCTTTTTCCAGTATTTTTGTGATTTCTATTGAAACGCCGGTAGTAGATTCGATCTGTTTTTTATTCATTTCCAGCGTCTTGTAAGTTCCGGTACCAATATTACCAAGCCCGAGAAGTCCGACTTTAATTGTCTTCATAACAATAACCTCCTAAAGTATTTCGCTCACTTCTATCTTTTGCCAAGCTAAACTTTCGCCGCAAAAGGCTGCTGAATCCATAGCGGAAAGCTGTTTCTCCGTGAAATAGACTGCTAATTTCAGCGTATTTAGGTATTATAATATATAATTGTAAAATTGTCTTTAAAAAATTACAAAAATTTATTATGATAGAGAAGACGCAGTGTCTAAATTACAGGGATGCTGAAGAAAACGAACTGTAATGAAACTGTGATTAAGTTTGTATTGTTTGCATAATATGACGGAGGTGATTGATTTTGACATTGCATATTGTGCTGGTAGAGCCTGAGATTCCTCCTAACACCGGAAACATTGCCCGCTCCTGTGCAGCAACCGGGACGAAGCTCCATCTGGTCAAGCCGCTCGGCTTTTCCATCGATGATAAGACGCTTAAGAGAGCAGGCCTTGACTATTGGCCGTTTGTTGATCTTGCGGTGCATGAATCCTTAGAGGAGTTTCTCATAAAATATAAAGACATGCCCATGTATTTTGCAACAACCAAAGGGAGCAGAAGCTACGCGGAAGTCTCCTACGAAGAGAATGCCATGCTGATCTTCGGCAAGGAAACGGCAGGGCTGCCGCGGGAATTAATTGAAGAAAATAAGGACAGGACCATTAGAATTCCAATGGGGAAAGACACGAGACTACGATCGTTAAACCTGTCGAATTCAGCCAATATCGTGCTGTTTGAAGCACTGCGGCAATTGAAATTTCCCGGGCTGGAATAATTGAGAGTTTTGGTTGTTAATTTTTTATTAATTTTTAAGAAAAGTTTGGCACAAGGTGATATAGTTGTGGTATAATGATGAAGAGGTTTGAGAAAACCTCTCATAATGAGGTGCATTATGAGACTTGGGTACGACTTGACAATTGAACAATCGCAGAAACTGGTTATGACCCCTGAACTGATTCAGGCCATTCAAATTCTGCAGTTCAATACACAGGAACTCGATAGCTATGTTGAGGAGCAGCTGCTGACCAATCCTATTTTAGAGATCACGGCCTCGGCTCCCCAGGAAAGTGAGAAAAGTACAGAGGAGTTCCAAACAAAGAATGAAGAATTTCCGTCAAAGGACAATAATGAATTCGATTGGGCGGAGCATTTCAAGGAGAAGGAATACGACGACATCAGCTATAAGCAGTGGGAATATAACGCGGAAAAAAGCGAATACACCTACGAACAGTTTGTATCTTCTGAAATAACACTTACGGAGCATCTGATGTTCCAGCTGCAGTTTGCGCCGATCAAGCAAAGCTGCCGTGCAATCGGCAGGTATATGATCGAATCGCTGGATGAAAACGGCTATATGACGCTGACTGTAGAGGAAATCGCTAAGGAGTTCGGCGTTGAAGCAGAAAAGGTTTCCATTGTACTTGAAGCCATTCAAAATTTTGAACCGGCGGGAGTGGGAGCCAGAAATCTTAAGGAATGTCTGCTGATTCAACTGCGTCATCAGGGGAAAGATGATCCCATTGTGAAGGAAGTCATCAATCACTATCTTGAAGATATCGCAGGAAACCGTCTCAACAACATTGCCAAGGCCTTGAGCGTTACTGCAAAGGACATTCAGGAGATCAGTGATCTAATCAAAGGTCTGGAGCCGAAACCGGGAAGACAGTTTGGTTCGGCAAATGAAACCAGATATATTGTACCCGATGTCACTGTAGAGAAGATTGACGGAGAGTACATTGTCACTGTAAATGAAAGCAGCGCGCCAAAGCTGACCGTCAGCCCTTATTATCAGAAAATGCTCATCGATTCCGATAAAGAATCCAATATATCAAAATTTCTTACGGGCAGACTGAACTCCGCTCTCTGGCTGATCAAAAGCATTGAGCAGAGAAGACAGACCATCTATAATGTGGTAAGCGCCGTCGTGAAATATCAGATTGATTTCTTTGAAAAAGGTCCCAAGTATCTGAAAACTCTGACGCTCAAACAAATTGCGGACGAGGTTGGCATACACGAGTCAACAGTAAGCCGCTCCATCAACGGCAAGTACATGCAGAGCCCGAGAGGGATCTATGAAATTAAATATTTTTTCACCAGCGGTGTTTCAGGTAACAGCGGAGAGGGTATCGCTTCAGAGAGCATAAAAACTTTCATCAGGGAAATAGTAGAAAATGAAGACCCCAAATCACCTTTGAGCGATCAGGCCATGGTGGAGATGCTGACGGAAAGAGGAATTGATATTTCCAGAAGAACCGTAGCAAAATACCGGGATGAAATGAACCTTCCTTCCTCATCAAAAAGGAAAAGATATTAGCAATCTAAATTTGGTATCCAAAAATTTATATATATCAATTAGGAGGAAAAACTATGAAAACAAAAGTTGGAATTAACGGATTTGGAAGAATCGGTAGAAACGCATTTAAGGCTGCACTGGCGAAGAACGCAGATTTTGAAATAGTTGCCATC
>JARBUO010000059.1 GCA_029239605.1 Bacillota bacterium
TATAAAATTTTGTATACTAGTATAAATCATGATCAAAAAATGGAAACCAACCAGGGTTTGATAAAATGAAGGCATTAAGTGCCACAGCGAAGGGGCGCTTAATTCCTGAATGGAGGAACACTTGCATTGAATGAGTCTACTTTTAGAATGGATTCTTCTGCCGGATTGGAACGGATCCTATCAAGAGAAGCAGAGGAAAGAGAGCGTTATACCGCAATGGACAAGCTTAAGATCGGAATTGTGGGTATTTCAAACGGTGCAGGCACAAGTTTTCTAACAGGCTGCCTGGCCAGATACCTGGCCAATACTGGAAAACACCTGCCGGCAGTAGTAGAACTGGGTCAAGGTACCCTTTTTGATACTTATGGAATGGACAGGCGCTTTGCAGGCAGATCTTATTATCATTTTTACAAAGCACTGGCAGAGAATCGATCTGTTCGGGGGGCACGTAATCTGGATGAGGGAATCAACTGGATTTTGATTTCACCGGAAGAAGAACGTGTCCAGTTGACTTTTGAACAAAAACTTCGCCTGATTTGCCATGCAAAAGGGGATATCATACTTTGCGACTTTTCCGGGAGATTGGAGGAGGATTTTGAATTGCTCAGAAATATGGATCAAATTATAACTGTAATTGACCCTCTGCCATCAAGAATGCTAAAGGGTTATGAAATGCTATGCAAAATAAAAGCCCTTGAATTTAGACAGATGGAAATCATCTATGTTATTAATAAGCTGAACCGAGGAGTAAACCGCAGTCAGATGACAGATTTTCTGAAACTGAAAGCACCGGTTCTTATTCCTCTAATCAGTGCAGAAAGTATCTACTCCGCTGAATACAATTGCAAGATCCCTTATACGCTAAGTGAAGTGAAAAAGTTGTTAAAAGAACCCTTTCAGCAACTTGTATCTAAGATTAAGATATAGTACAGCGCATTCTAATCCACAGTGGTTAAACCCGTCTGAATTTCCAGATCCAGCTATGTACTAAAAGCGTAAGCATCCTTTCCAAGTGTCTTCACCCACTGCGCCCGCAGGCATACTGCATTCGGGCTGCTTTTTTATTCTAAAAAATTACAAAATACTGGTAAGCAGGAAAAAATTACATCGGAATTGTAATGAACTTGTAATGTAAGAAAGTATTCAATATTATTCCGTTATGTATTATAATAATTTGTAGGTTTGTGTATCATTTTGCAGAAGCATGAATTGACAAAGCACATGGCAATATCCATTGCGAAATCGGGCATTTCGAGCAAAAAAAGATATATAACGGGAAAGGACTCAGAGAAAAATGATAGCTTTTGATAATGTGACAAAGTCCTACGGAACCAATATCGGCATTCAGGACGTGAGTGTGAAAATAAACAAGGGTGATTTCGTTTTTTTGGTAGGACCCAGCGGAGCCGGAAAATCAACCTTTATTCGTTTGATTTTAAAAGAAATAGAGGCGGATAGAGGCAGTATCAAAATGAACGGGATGGAAATCACCAATCTTGCAAACAGACATATTCCAAAGCTTCGGCGCAGTACGGGGATCGTTTTTCAGGATTTCCGGCTGCTTCCAAAGAAAACTGTATTTGAAAATGTAGCATTTGCAATGGAAATCGTACATATGAGCCAGCGTTCGATAAGAAGGCAGGTACCTCAGGTTTTGAGCCTGGTAGGGATCAGTTCCAAGGCAAGTAAATATCCGCATGAGCTCTCAGCAGGGGAACAGCAGAGGGTCGCTATTGCGCGTGCAATTGTAAATAATCCCACTGTATTGATTGCGGACGAGCCTACAGGGAATCTCGATCCGGACACCGCGTGGGAAATCATGAGACTTTTAGAACAGATTAATCTGCGTGGAACTACCATTGTGATGGTTACCCATGCAAAGGATATCGTCGATAAGATGGGAAAACGTGTAATTGCTATCGATAAGGGACGCATCGTTCGCGATGATGCCAGCGGAAGTTATGGGGCATATGAGGATGAGAGAATGCTTTCCTGTTTGCCGACGGGAGGTGTGTTTGTCAGCCATGTTAAATAGTTGGGGATACGCCTTTAAACAGGCCTTTAAGCAAGCATTCAGAAACAGGACGATGAGTTTTGCATCCATGTTTTCTATTACCGCAATGTTACTGATTTTAGGACTCTTTTTTATACTGGTAGTCAATATCAACATGGCGTCGGAAAGTGCCAAGAAGCAGTTTGATACCATTCAGGTTTATCTGATGGATGAAACGACGTTTGAGCAGGCCTCTGCAATCATTGGTTCGCTGAACGGTACCGACGGCGTAAAGGAAGCCACTTATCTGTCGGATGAAGAGGCGATGGCAAACTGGAAGGTTAAGTGGGGAGACAATGCTTACCTTCTGGATGGACTGGAAAACAATCCTCTGCCCAATTCTATTCTGATTAAGGTTTCCAGGCTGGAAGCGGCTGATTCCGTTGTATCAAAGATTAAGACCTTTGATGGGATCGAAGATATTAAGTACTATAAGGATACGGTAGACCAGCTGATGAAGGTGACACGCTTTATTCAGTTTGGCGCTATGATTATCATCCTGTTTCTCGTGATCATCTCAGTGGTTGTGGTGTCCAATACTATTAAACTCACGGTGCTGGCAAGGGAACGTGAAATCAGTATTATGAAATATGTGGGCGCTACCAACTGGTTTATCCGCGGACCATTCCTGATTGAAGGCATCCTGATCGGGATTCTGTCAGCGATGATTTCAGTGGGCATTGTCAGCCTGATCTATTATAAGACCATGGAACTTCTGGGACCCACGATCTTTGTGATTCTGTCAACCACCATGGTGCCGGGAGGTTTCCTAGCGGTAAGACTGATTTGGATTTTTACAGCACTGGGAATCAGCATCGGTGCCTGCGGAAGCATCATTTCCATGAGAAGATTTCTGGATACGTAAATCAATAAAGTTTAACATAATCGCTTCTGCATCATCTGAAGATCACTGTGGCTGTGTCGGATCGCAAGGCAATATCGCCATGGGAAACTTCTGGAGATGAATGGAAGCAGAACAGGGAACGTAAAAGGGGGAAGTACATAGTGAAGAGATTGGTTTCGTACGTTTTAACATTTGCATTAACTGCCTCTGCCATAACCATAGGGATGACCTACGCGGATGAGCAGAAGGACCTGAATGACATTAACAAACAGATCAACCAGACGAAATCACAGCTTAAGGATGGAAAGAACAAAGAAAAACAGCTGAACAGCCAAATCAAGCAGCTTGAGAACCAGATCAACGATGCGGAAAAGGAGATTGCCGGAATTCAGGGCGATATCAACAAAACCGAGAAAAGCATTTCCTCAGTAAAGGCAAATCTGCAGCAGGTTGAGCAGGAGATGGCACAGCAGAACGAAGGACTTGAAAAACGGCTTCGGGCAATGTATAAAAACGGAGATGTAGGAATGATCCAAATTATTCTGGGATCTGATGACATCACCGACTTCATGACCAATATGGATATGGTGCAGCGCATCTTTGATAACGATGTGGAAATCCTGAAAATTATGGAGGAGCAGCATCAGAAAATAGAACTGCAGAAAAAGCAGCTGGAGACCCTGCAGGCACAGCTTCTCTCGGAAAAGCAAAAAGAAGCGGACAAGCAGTCAGCCCTTCAGGTATCCCGCGGTGAGGTGGCAAACTTAAAAGCCCAGGTTGCCAGTGACAATGATGCGCTGGAAGAATCATTAGACGAGCTCAACGCGGAAGCGGATCGCTTGGTAGCGGAAATCAGAAAATTGCAGGGCGATCAGGCCTTTGTGGGAGGAGTATTCGCATGGCCTTCCCAAAGCAGCACCAGAGTCACTTCGGAATTTGGTTATCGGATGCATCCGATTCTTAAGGTGAATAAATTACATACCGGTATGGATATCGGAGCTGCGGCAGGAACCAATGTACTTGCAGCCAATGACGGAACCGTGATTAAAGCCGGCTGGAACAACAGTTACGGAAACTTAGTAATGATCGACCATGGCGGCGGTATCGTCACACTCTATGCCCATAACAGTAAACTCCTTGTCAGTACCGGAGATGTGGTAGCCAAAGGTCAGGCGATCGCATTGGTAGGATCTACAGGACAGTCTACGGGCCCTCATATTCACTTTGAGGTTCGTGTCAACGGAGAATACCAGAATCCAAGGAATTGGTTGTAATATGAACGACATTCATCCAATCATCCTTGAAATACTAAAAAACAGAGGAATTACCGAAGAATCCGATCTCGTGGAATTCCTAGCCGAAAAACCAAATCGAACCTATGATCCATTCCTGCTGAAAAATTTGGAGGCAGGGGTGGATTTCCTGTTGTCTGCGATAAAACAGGAAAGGAAGATTTGTATTTACGGCGATTACGACGCTGACGGTGTGACCTCTGTCAGCCTGCTCATGCAGGTTTTGTCCCATCTTACCACCAATCTGACTTATTATATTCCATCCAGATTTGACGAAGGTTATGGTCTGAATAAGGATGCCATCGACCAGATTAAAAGGGACGGCGCGGAACTGATCGTTACAGTAGACTGCGGCAGTGTTTCCTATGAAGAAGTGGAATATGGAAAAGGAATCGGAATAGATTTTATTGTTACGGATCATCATAATATCAATGACAAACCGGCAGATTGCATTCTGATTAACCCCAAACAGCAGGACTGTCAGTATCCATTCAAACATCTTGCAGGCTGCGGTGTTGCATTTAAATTGGCACAGGGTTTACAGCGGAAAGCAAATCTGCCGAAATCAATGCTCACTGAAGTTCTGGACCTGGTAGCCATCGCTACCATAGGAGATATCGTACCTCTTATTGATGAAAATCGAACATTGACCAAATATGGACTGGGTGTCATACGGGCCGGAAAAAGACCTGGTCTTCAAAAACTAATTCGTGAAGTCGGATTGACTTCCGATAAGATAAAATCGGAAACCATAGCATATATTATAGTACCCCATCTGAATGCAGCCGGCAGAATGCTGGATGCCAGGATTGGAGTAGAGCTTCTTACCTCAAAAGATGAGGGGACCATCGTCCTGCATACTGCTGAAATGATCAGAAAGAACAAGGAGCGCAAGCGCATTCAGGAGGAAGCCTTCCAAAAGTGCAAGGAGCTGATCGCTGAAAAGCTCACACAAGACCTGTTTTATGTCATCGATGCGGATGACATCCATGAAGGGATTGCCGGAATTGTAGCCGGTAAGATCAAAGAGGAATACGGCAGGCCAACCATCATCGTAACCGAATCCGGAGGAGACGGATTTCTCAAAGGAACCGGAAGGAGCATTAACACGCTGAACCTCTATGAGCTCCTGAAAAAAAATGAGCGTCTCTTTCTAAAATTCGGAGGACATTCCGGTGCCTGCGGTTTTTTAATGCAATCGGAAAATCTTCAGATTCTTCGAAAATCTCTGAACGATGAGATCGAAAGGCTCCTTCAGGATAATGAGGCTCTCTTCGACTCAGAACTCTTCGTTGATCTGGAGCTTGAAGGCAAGCAGGTTGATAAGAGACTGGCTATGGAGCTGGAAAAACTGGCGCCCTTTGGCTGCGAGAATGAAAGACCATTGTTTCGTGTTAAGGGAATCAAGCCGAACAATGTCAGCTTCATGGGAACTGACAAGCAGCATGTTCGTTTTTCCGGTACAGGTGTGGCCGGAAGAGGATTGTCCTGCATTTTGTTCCAGAGTGCGCAGACCTATAGCCAACATCTGCTTTCAGGCACACTGCTGGATCTTGTAGGTTATCCTGACATCAATGAATGGAATGGAGAATCAAAAATTCAGTTTGTGTTAAAGGGAATTACATATTAAAATGAGTGTTGGTGGCAAGATACAATCGTGTTGTACATGACAACCAATGCAAAAGTACTTCCATGGAGGACGGATACTATGTTCATGATGAAAAGGCGAAATTTAATCTTTGTAATTGTAATTGCAGTGCTTGCTGGGGCGCTGGCATCCGGCGGTGCGATTTTCTTTGTCGGCTATTCTTCCGGCGGATATATGCCGATCACAAAAGAGGAGTATAACAATTACAGGCTGATGAAGCAGAAATACGGCGAACTCGCAGAACTCGAGCAGTACATACAGAAGAGGTACTACGTTCCCGTAGACGAAGAAAAACTCAAAGAGGGGATGTACAAAGGCCTGTTCTGGGGAATCGGCGATCCGTATTCCTCCTATCTGACAGAAGAAGAATACAATGAAATTATGATTTCAACCACAGGTGAGTATCAGGGAATCGGCGTAACCATTGCACCGGACGACAAAGGTCTGATCAATGTTGTCGCGCCCATTGACGGCTCTCCTGCCGATCAGGCAGGCATTAAATCCGGAGACAAAATCATCGGAGTGGGAGAAGAACTTTATGATAGTTCCAGCATTGACCAGGCCGTTGCTGCAATGCGGGGAAAACCCGGCACAAAGGTTGATATTGTGGTGCTGAGAGCAGGAAAAGAGCTCAGCTTCAAAATAACACGTGCCAATATTGTGATGAAGACTGTTCGCTCCGAAGTTTTGGAAGGTAATATCGGTTATATCCGGATCAGTTCCTTTGAAGAGAAAACTGCCGATGAATTCAAACAGCATCTCAGGGATCTTGAAGTCAAAGGCGTCAAAGGCTTTGTGCTTGATTTGAGAGATAACGGCGGAGGACTTGTGGATGTCAGCGTGGATGTTGCGGATATGCTGCTGAACGAGGGCATTGTAACCTATACCGAGGATCGGGAAGGGAACAAGAGCTATTATAAATCCAATGCGGGTGCGACATCACTTCCTTATGTGGTTCTGGTGAACGGGGGCACTGCAAGTGCTTCGGAAATCGTCACCGCAGCAATCAAAGATCACAACGGCGGGAAAATTGTCGGTACGACAACCTATGGCAAGGGAATCATACAAAGTATTGAAAAGCTTTCCAGCGGGGATGCAGTTAAGCTTACCATCATGCAATACTTTTCTCCTGATGGGAATGTGATTCATAAGGTCGGGATCACACCGGATGTGGTAGTTGAAGCGCTGGCCAGTGATACACCGGATGAGGGGTCTGATGAAACGAAAGTCGACCGTCAGCTTGATGCAGCGGTTGCATTGTTGAAATAGACCAATGCATTAGATCAGCATCACCAGTAAAATGATTGGTTAAGAGTCGTGAGACCGTAATAATCGCCAGCGCCGAAAGGCGCTGGTTTTCACTTATTTAAGCCAGAATCGTCATGCACGCTGTACCGCTACTCTCCTGACTTGCTTTTGCCGCACTATTCCACGCTTGATTATAGATACCCCGAAGCTCAGATTCACGGGCGTTTTCTGCTTTTGTTCCATAAAAAGTCCAGCCCGTATTTGAATAGGTAGCTACCATTTCTCCGTTACTGTCATAAAATTCAGCGTAAGACACGTTATTTGCCTCTTTCGTATATTTAACAGAACCAAACAAATAATCTAATAATGTAAGGGTTTTCGGCTCCGGTTTGTTCGTTTCGAATACTGCTGTTAAGCCCTTAGCAATCATGTTTTTTCTGTCTGGAGAAACAGAAGAAACGTAGCTTTTTACTAAGATTTTATACCCGATAGAGTCAGTTTGAAATTTTCCTGCAGCCTGATCTTTTTTAGCCTGCTCAATGATAGCAGCCTTGTATTTATCATCGCTCATGGTCGGAGCTGTTTTCGTATTGAAATGAAAACCGGTATAAGTGGGCAGCGCAATATTTCATTTTTTATCTGTCCCGGAAAAAAACGATTTTTTGTAACATGATTGAATTTACCTATTTGCATTTATGCCCTCCTTATTTCCCTGTACTACAGTGTTACAGCAGTAAGAATTCTCCGATATGCTTCAACACCGGTCTGCAGCACTTCCTCATCAAAGTCGAAGAGGTTATTGTGAAGCGGTATGTTTGTGCCAGTTCCAAGAAAAAGGAAGAGACCGGGAACTGCACGCTGATAGAAGGAAAAATCCTCAGAGAGCATAAAAGGAACCTCGAAAGTATGAAAACTAAACTTGGAAAGAAGTTCTTTTGCTTCTTCAAACAAGTTAGAATCATTGATGACCGGGGGATGACCGTCAGTGCGGTGAAAGCTGATTTTACAGCCGTATTTCTGTTCCAGTGCTGCTGATATTTTTGTCATTCTGTTTGACAGAAACACTCCTGTCTCTTCGCTGAAACAGCGAAGAGTACCTTCCAGAACGGTTTCCGCAGCGATGGCATTTCTGACGGTACCGCTGATCATTTTCCCAAACTTCAGGAGTCGGAATATCTCTGGAGCTAACTCTGTCTTTTCCATTTGGTAAAGTTCGTTGATTAATTCACAGCCGATGGCAAGGGCATCAACCCCTTGCTCGGGGTAAGCGCAGTGGGCACTCTTTCCTAGTATTTTAATATCAATTTCACTTGATTTGGCCATAAACTCCCTGGCTCTGGAGCCGATTCGGTGCTTCTCCAGCATCGGCCACAGATGAAAGCCATAAATGCGTTTTACGTTATATTTAGACAGGATGCCTGCAGCAACCATGTCTCCTGCACCTCCCGTGGTTTCTTCTGCAGGCTGAAAGATCAGCAGCACGTTGTGGGACAGGGTGTGAATGCTGGAGCTCAGTTCATCAGCCATTGCAAGAAGCATAGCCATATGCCCGTCATGACCGCAGGCGTGCATGACACCTTCGTGAAGAGAGCAATATGGGGTACCGGTTTTTTCTGCTACAGGCAAGGCGTCCATGTCGCTGCGCAGGGCAATGGTATTTTCACGGGGAGAACCGCCGCCGTGTTCTGTTCTTGATGAAAAGAAAGCGCAAACACCGCCGCAGACCTCAGTGATTTCACAATCATATTGCTTTAAATGATCCAGAATATACTGCCTGGTTTTGTGAACCTCAAAACCTAATTCCGGGATCTGGTGGAGATCGCGTCTGTATTTTTTTAATCGTTCCATTGTCATATTCAAGCCTCATTTCTGTCAAGGTATTGCGTATGGGTATTGTTCACAAAATGTTGTGTTTCCAATGGGGCAGAAGTGTTAAGCTTCCTGGCAGGAAAACACTCTTCTGATTGAAACTATAGATGAGGATGCAAGATTCGTCAAGCCGTATCAAAAAAAGAGTTGAGAAAATGAACCTTTTGGGATTGTAAATTGTATCTGTATAGGAAAGGAGGCGCATCGTATTTGATAGACCAATATATTAAGCAATATGGAAAACGGCTCTACGGGCTTTGTATCACGCTCTGCGCGACCACCTTTGATGCGGATGACTTATACCAGGAAACATGGCTCAAGGTTGTCAAAAATATTGATCGCTATGATCCGACAAAGAGCTTTGAACCGTGGCTAACCACAATCTGTGTCAATACCTATCGAAATAAATTAAGGTGGATTGCAAGAAGTCCCATCATCAATCGCTTTTCTGCCTTTGAAGAAAAAGCCGCTGTGGATGCGCTTTCTGTGAGGCAAAAGGAGCAGGAATGCGACTACACTTCGCTCTACAAAGCCATTGACAATTTACCGGACAAACTTAGAATGACAGTCATTCTCTTTTACTTTCGAGATATGGATATCGCTTCAACGGCGCAAGTTTTGGGTATTCCGGTAGGAACTGTAAAGTCGAGATTGAACAAATCCCGCAAACTGCTAAAGGAGGCATTGTCACATGAAACAGATATACGATTTTAATCGGAAATCCCCTCCGGTTATCACCGAAAACATGATACGGGCTGAAATGGAACGGCTCAAACTACAACGGGAAACAGCACTGCTTGCAACCGGAAGTTTGCTGATTGTGCTCTGCCTTTTCATTATGGCCGTGACGTTATATGACAGTATGCCATTGCTATCGATTGCCTGTGCCGTGTACATTTATGTAAGCGCTGCCGGCGGCAGTGTGATTGCTTTGGTGCTTACACAAAAAAGGAGGTCGTTAATAAAATGATCGGAACAACAATCATACTATTGATTTATCTCGCAATCTTCATCGGTATCCCGGTGCTCATCGGCGTTTATGTCTATCGTGACGCAAAAGACAGAGGGATGAATGCAGCCTTATGGACTCTGATTGCAATGTGCGCCCCCGCACTCATCGGTTTTATCGTCTATTTGATTGTACGCGGCAGTTACTCCGATATGAAATGCCCGCAGTGTAAAACAGCAGTTACCGAGCATTATATTTCTTGTCCAAACTGTGGAACGAAGCTGAAAGCTACTTGTTCAAACTGCTTTACTCCTGTTGAAGCTGGATGGAATGTCTGCCCCAAATGTGCAAGTCCGCTGCAGGAGCATTATGACGATGTTTCCGCTCCGATCAGGAAAAAGGACAAAACACTGGGGAAAATCTTACTAGCTGTCATTCTGATTCCTGTTCTTTTGATTGTGGTGATGGTTTTATCTCTTTCTACATTCTCAGCGACGTCCGGCGGAACGGGCGTCACATCATTGCCCATTGATGAATACCTGCAAGAGGTTAATCAACCACAGATTGAAGAGTGGCTTGACAACAGCGGTGAAAATTATGATCATGCCTATGCGCTGAGACATGAAAGTACGTCCGGAGAACAAGTAATGGTGCAGTATCTGGTGTATATGCCTCGTCTTGTGGAAAACCCGCAAATATCAATCGGGACATCTTCGGGTTTATTCGGCCGTACGCTGAGACTGGACGTTGCAGATAGCAAAGGAGATGGGGGCAACACGCTGATGCTCATTACCTGTACTGGAGATTCTGCACCAAAACTCAAACTCTATTATGATGGCACCCGCGTAGACAGTGAAATTACGGATGTGGAGTACTCTCTTAACTTGGCAGCTACCATGGTGAAGATACAAGAATAAAGGATTAATGACCATCAAAGCAAGGTTGTGAAGAGCTTTTCTAAACGAGGAGATCATTCCTTAACAAAGTAGTGAAAAAATCTCTTGCAATCTTGCTTAATATAGAGTAAACTTAAGTAATTAATGTTGATAGAGGTCGCGAAGTAGAAGAAGATATGGGTAGCCGGCAGGCGATGATCCATATCGGAGGCAGCCTTCGCCGAACCCGGATATTAGGCATAATAATCGGGTGGGTTCATGGTAAACAGCCATGAAACTGTCTACGTTGTGGTAGGCGCGCTATCCTTAATGACGATAGTTAAATACATCATTGCCGCTTTTTGCGTGCGTTGTTGCTATTTGAGTCAGTAAGGGAAGCTTACTGGCTTTTTTATTATTTTCAATTAAAAAAGCCGCAGAAGCGGTTTTAATAATACCTTGGAAGTTAAAAAATGTAAAAAATAGTAAAATAAGCAATAAGAATCAAAAGAAATCCTATCGCATAGTTTAAGCAAAGAAAGCAATCGTGAGGTGCCAAAATGAGTGAAGCAAGAAATGTAAAAAACGGAATTCTTGAAATCGGGGGCATATCGGTCCCTGATCTGGCCAAAGCATGCGGAACACCGCTGTTTGTATATGATGAAAATGAGCTGGACCAGCAGATGTCTGGATATAAAACCTATTTTCAGTCAGATCAGTTTGAAACAGAAGTAATCTATGCGTCCAAAGCCTTTACCTGCAAAGCACTTCTGCAGCTTCTTGAAAAGAATGGTCTCAGTCTGGATGTGGTTAGCGGAGGGGAACTTTATTTAGCCGAGCAGGCAGGATTCCCCATGGAACGAATTTATTTCCACGGAAATAACAAAACTGATGAAGAATTGAAACTCGCTTTGGACATGGGCTGCAAAACCATCGTGCTTGATAGTCTTATGGAATGTGAACGTGTTGTGGAACTGGCAGATTCCCTGAAATGCAAAATTGAGGTCATGATCAGGATCAATCCCGGAATTACAGCGCATACCCATAAATATATCATTACCGGGAATCTCGATTCCAAGTTCGGCGTCATGTTCCATGACGAGGATACCATTACAAAAATGATTGATCTGATAAAAGACAGCAGCTTCGTAGGCTTCATTGGATTTCACGCGCATATCGGTTCACAAATATTTGACCTGAGAGCATATGATGCAGTGATTGAGCGCTTGATTAAATATATCAAGAAACTGAGCAAGGATCACAATTTAGAAATAAAATGCCTTGATTTCGGAGGCGGATTTGGTGTTCGCTATACCGACGAGGATCAGCCTAATGAAATACAGGAGGTATGCCGCAGGATCATAAAGAAGTGCGAAGAAGAGCTTCTGAAATATGACCTGCACCTGAAAAAGATAATGATTGAACCGGGAAGATCCATTGTAGCCGAAGCGGGAAACACCATATATCACGTGGGTTTTATGAAGAAAACACCCAATAAGGAATATCTCTTTGTGGACGGGGGAATGACTGACAACATCAGAGTTGCCCTGTACGATGCCAGATATGACTGCGATCTTGCGGAAAAGATGGATCAGAAGAAAGAGTATCAATACACTGTAGCCGGAAAGTGCTGTGAATCAGGTGATATTCTGATTGAAAATGCGCCCCTTCCAAAAGCTGAGACAGGAGATCTGCTCGTTGTATACGGAACAGGAGCCTACGGCTATTCTATGGCAAGCAACTATAACAGGCTCAATCGTCCTGCTGTAGTTTTTGCTAAGGAAGGAAAAGCCAGGGTTGTGATAAAAAGAGAGAGCTACAGTGATCAGTTACGTTTAGAAGCAGATGAGGAGGTAATTATATGAACGTAGTGCAAAAATATGGCGGAACCAGCCTGGATAGTATAGAAAAAATTCGTGCCGTGGCAAAACACATTGCTTCCTTTCGAAATGAGGGAGACGGAATCGTAATTGTAGCAAGTGCCATGGGGGGAACCACTGATGAATTAATCGCTCTTGCTCATGAAGCGGGAAGTGAGATTCCCAAACGAGAACTGGATGCATTGCTGGCTACCGGTGAGCAGAAAACCGTAGCACTGCTGGCAATTGCACTGCAAAACCTCGGTGTGCCTGCTGTATCCATGACCGGTTTCCAATCCGGATTCATTACGACGGATCATCATTCTAAGGCAAAAATCAAAGAAATTAATACAGAGCGCACCGAACAGTTCCTGAAGGAAGGCAAGGTTGTTGTTCTGACGGGATTTCAGGGAATCAGTGAAGGCGGCGATATTACCACTCTGGGCAGAGGCGGTTCAGATATTACCGCGGTGGCCATTGCAGCGCAGCTGGGCTGGGATTGTGAGATCTACTCTGATGTGGATGCAATCTTCACGGCAGATCCTAAAATTTATCCTCAGGCCAAAAAGCTGGATCGGGTCACTTATGATGAAATGATGGAGCTGGCTTCTACAGGAGCAGGCATTCTGGAAACCAGGAGCGTGGAGATTGCTAAGAAATACAATGTGAAGGTATACATCGGTAAATCTTTGGAAGGTAATGAAAGAAAGGGAACTTACGTTATGAACGATAGTATTTATATTGAAGACATGCCGGTAACCGGTATCAGCATATCGGACGATTGTTCGATTTATTCTCTCAGAGGGATCGCAAACGATGGTATTGCCATCGCCAATCTATTCCAGCTCCTTGCAGATTTGCACATTAATGTGGATATGATCTCAAAGCAGACTTCCGCTGACAATACGTGTACTGTTTCCTTCAGCTGTACAGACGCCCAATCCAAGGATTTGGACCGTGCCATTGAAGATCATGAAATACTCAGCGAAATTACCATTGAGAAGCAGCCGAACCTTTCTATTCTCTCTCTTGTAGGGGTAGGAATGGCGACAGCAACAGGCGTGGCAAGCAAAGTATTTTCTATTCTTGCACAGGAGGGCATCATGTATTACCAGATCACAACTTCGGAAATCTCAATTTCCGTCACGGTAAACAGAGATGAAAAAATCAAAGCAGTGATCGCTTTATGCGAAGCCTTTGGTCTCTAATCATGATTGCATTTACCAAATATCACGGCTGCGGCAACGACTTTATTATTCTTTCTGAAGAGGCTGCAGGGGATCGTGCCTATCCGGCGCTGGCTGCCCAGATTTGTCACAGAACCATGGGAATCGGCGCAGACGGGCTGATCATCGTCAGAACAAATCCTCTGGAAATGATCTACTATAACAGTGACGGAAGCCGCGCACCCATGTGCGGGAACGGAATCAGGTGTTTCGCCAAGTTCTGCTACGATGAAGGTCTCTGCCTTGATAAGGAATATGAAGTAATGACGCTGGCAGGCATCATGGGTGTCAAAGTGGTATCTTCGGAACCTTTTCTTGTGGAAATCGACATGGGAAAACCCGACTTCAACCCGGGACGCTGCGGAATCAAAACTGAAAAAGAAAATTTCCTAAATGAAACAATTGAATTGAAAAATAAACAAATTACGGTAAGCAGCTGCTTTATGGGAACTATTCACACTGTTGTATGGCTGGATGATCTGGATAAAACAGATTTGGAACAACTGGGCAGAGAACTTTGTGAACATCCCATCTATACCGAAAAAACCAATGTCAATATGGTGCAGGTCATGGATGAGAAAACCCTAAAGCTCATGACCTATGAACGAGGAGCGGGAATGACCTACGCCTGCGGTACCGGTGCCTGCGCCAGCGTTGTCATCGGTGCGCTGGAAGGGAAATGCGGCAGAGAAACAGACGTGCTGCTTCCTCTTGGTACGCTGCATATCAATCAAAGAAATGATGATGAAGTTATGATGACCGGCCCGGCAGTTAAGGTTGGGCAGGGGATTTTTGAAGAATAGAAGGGAGAAATACCTATGATTAGAGGATCAATAGTAGCGTTAATTACGCCTTTTCACGAAGACGGAAGCGTGAATTATGATAAGATCCGTGAATTGATTCATTGGCATATCCAAGAGGGCACTGACGGAATCTGTATTTTGGGAACGACTGCAGAAACACCCGCTCTTACGGTTACCGAAAGAGATCGGATTGTTGAGGTTTCCATCGAAGCCGCCGGGAAAAGAATCCCCATCATCGTGGGAAGCGGCTCCAACAACACACTGGTTGCTAAGGAGCAGAGTATCAAGTATGAAAAGATGGGCGCGGACGGCCTTCTGGTCATCACCCCCTATTATAATAAAACAAACAAGGCAGGTATGATTCACCACTTCACCGAAATCGCAGATGCAGTATCCATACCCGTGATTTTGTACAATGTTCCGGGAAGAACCGGCTGCAGTCTTACTTACGAGGCATTGAAAGAGCTTAGTCAGCATAAGAATATTGCAGGGATAAAAGAAGCAAGCGGTGATATTTCCTTTGTGGCAAAGATTGCACGACTTGCAGATGAAAACTTTGCACTGTATTCCGGCAACGACGACATGATCGTGCCTTTGATGTCGGTAGGCGGATCGGGAGTCATCTCAGTAGCGGCAAATATTATACCGGCAGAGATGCACCGGCTTGCAACTGCTTTTCTGGAGGGTGATGTAACCCTTGCTAAGGAAATCCAGCTGAAATATCTTGATTTCATCAACGCACTCTTCATTGAGACCAATCCCATTCCCATTAAGGAAGCCATGAATATCATGAACATGGGTGTAGGACAATACCGTCTGCCCTTGTATGAGATGGATGCAGACGCCAGAGAATATTTGAGAAAAACCATGCAGGTTCTCTATGATCAGGAAAGACTGCTGACAGCGGTTTGAAAGAATTCCTACCTTTTGGTGCCGGCATACGGCCGGCACCAAAAGGAGGATATTGAAATCAGTGCTCCAGGAGCGATATAATAGACAAAAGACAGCAGTGAAATAGCGGCTGAAAAGAAAATGCAGAAACGAAGCGGCAGAAAAGGAAATTGAAATGGAAAAAGAAAAGCAGCAAACATTAAATATTGGGCTTGTGGGATACGGCAGAATGGGCCGACTTGTCGAGGAAACGATTGTTAAAACCCATGGTGTGCAATGTGTGGGGATCGTCAGCCCGGAGCACAACAGCGATCTCAATCAAATAAGCGAAAAGCTTGACGTAATCATCGATTTCAGCCATCCCTCCAATCTTGCTATGATTGCATCCTACGCAGAGAAAAATGCCACTCCAGTGGTATTTGCAACAACCGGATACGCTGCGGAGCAGGTGGATGAGATTGAACATCTGGCAGAAAAAGTACCGGTGATTTATACGGCAAATTTCTCGCTTGGTATCACGGTGTTTCAACAGGTGCTTAGGCAGATTACGCCTGTTCTGAGGGACGCTTTTGACATCGAAATTATTGAGAAACATCATAAAATGAAGCTGGATTCTCCCAGCGGAACAGCGAAAATGCTCCTTCAGGCAGTGGAAGAAGGCCGGGAATATAAAAAGATATACGGCCGAGAGGGTTTTGGCAAGCGAGGAGATGAAATCGGAATTCACTCAGTACGGGGAGGGACCATAGCAGGTGAGCATACAGTACTCTTTGCCGGAGAGGATGAAATTCTTGAGATTACCCATCAAGCGCACTCGAGACAGATTTTTGCCACCGGGGCTGTTCTTGCAGCAAAATTTGCTGCTGAAAGAAAATTCCCGGGTTTATACGATATGAACGATGTGTTATTTAAAAAAGAGGTGACAGAATGAATGCAAAAGAAATTATACAGTATATCAGCAATGCAGAGAAGAAGACTCCCGTTAAGGTTTATATAAAGGAAAGGAACCCCCTCCCATTTGAAAACTGCAGCGTATTCGGCAGCAGTGACCGGATCATTTTTGGAGAATGGTCTGACATCAGGCCTGTACTGGAGCAGTATGCGGAAGATATCCAGGATATCGTCGTAGAAAGCGATCGGAGAAATTCGGCAATACCGCTGTTGGATGTGAAAAACCTGAATGCAAGAATTGAACCCGGTGCCATCATCAGAGAGCATGTTAAAATTGGAGAACATGTAGTGATCATGATGGGGGCAGTCATCAATATTGGAGCAGAAATCGGCGACGGCACGATGATCGATATGAATGTTGTCCTTGGAGGAAGAGCTACAGTAGGAAAGAACTGCCATATCGGCGCAGGCTGCGTCCTTGCCGGTGTCATTGAACCTCCCAGTGCGCTGCCGGTCATCGTTGAGGATGACGTGGTCATCGGGGCAAACGCAGTGGTTCTGGAAGGAATCCGTGTGGGAAAAGGCGCTGTTGTAGCGGCAGGAGCAGTTGTCATTGAAGACGTCCCGGAGAACGCTGTTGTCGCCGGTGTGCCAGCGAGAATCATTAAAACAAAGGATGAAAAAGCGAAGGAAAAGACCGCTCTTGTAGAAGCGCTTCGTCAGCTGTAATAACGATTTTCAAAAAGTGGACAAACTTTAAAATGCTGATGAAAATTGAATTGGACTGCGCTCTGTTTAGATTAGCCGACTGCAGTGTAACATAACTACCAAACTTTATCAATCGCCAAAAAAGAGATGCTCAACACAGTTTTCAAGCTGTTGCTGAGCATCTTCTTTTATTTCATTCTTCTATCATATCATTTGTTTCTTACTTGCTTTATTGCTTCGTATTAAGCTGGTCTTTTCTTTAAGAACTTAACGAGAACAAACAGTTCATGGAACCAGAGCGGTGCTGTTGAAAGCGCAATCAGTGAAAGCCATTCTCGGATACTCAGTTCCATTGTACCAAACACATCGATGAGGATATCGATTTCCGTTACGGCTACCTGAAGCAGCATACCTACAATGAACGCAATGATCATCATTCTGTTCTCCAGATGGTTGAAGCGGAAAATGGATCGGTTCAGGTTTCTCATGCCGATGGCATTAAATAACTGAGAAACCGCCAGGGTTGTAAATGCGTAGGTCTGACACTGTACATAAATGCTATCATCAGCCATCACTGCCTTTAAATTTGCCAAATTAACTGCCTGACCTGCATCCAGAAGCATTGTTACCGGTGTGGCCAGAAATGCAGCCAGAGTGATTGCACCGATGATGCAGCCGAAGAAAATGGTAATTGCAAAACCGCCATGGGCAAAGAGGCTTTCCTTGGGATCTCTTGGCGCCTGCTTCATGATGTCCGG
>JARBUO010000208.1 GCA_029239605.1 Bacillota bacterium
TAGTGTGATAGAATGGCTGTTAAAACGGTTGATTATAAGAATATTCTGAAAGTTTAATACAGTTTTAGATTGAATATTCTGAAAGAAAAGGGTGTGAAAATATGGACAATGAAACTTATCAGCAGCAGGACAGTAAGGAGCCTCGACAGCAGAGTGCCGGACTGCAGCAAAACGGAGCATATCCGCAAAAACAGGGACTATATGATCCCGCATTTGAACATGATGCTTGCGGAATGGGCTTTGTGGTTAATGTGAATGGAGAATTATCCCACGATGTCATCGATGAAGCGCTGACGGTGCTTGAGAACTTATCTCACAGAGGGGCAAGCGGTGCTGATGAAAATTCCGGTGACGGAGCAGGAATTCTGGTGCAGATTCCCCATGATTTTTTCAAACGGGAATGTGAAGTAATCGGCTTTGATCTTCCGGAAATGGGCAACTATGCAGTCGGGATGATCTTCGCCCATAAATACGACGATTTTAGAAACATTCAGCAGGATGCTTTTGAAACCATTGCCTATGAAGAGGGCCAAAAGGTTCTTGGCTGGAGAGAAGTTCCCATAGACAAAACAACCATCGGTCAAACTGCCCTGGCATCTCTTCCGAGGCTGGTGCAGGTCTTTATAGAAAAAAGTCCGGACATCAAGGATGATATGGACTTTGAGCGAAAGCTCTACATAATCAGAAAAAGAGCGGAAAAAACCATCGTACCTATGTGTGAAGATAAAGGGGGAACTTTTTATGTTTCCAGTCTGTCTTCTAAAACCATCGTGTATAAAGGAATGCTTACAGCAGAGCAGCTGAGAAATTTTTATCTGGACCTGTCTGATCTCGATTTTGTTTCAGCGCTTGCGATGGTTCACTCAAGATTCAGTACGAATACATTCCCCAGCTGGGAGCGTGCGCATCCCAATCGATATATCGTCCACAACGGAGAAATCAACACCATTAGAGGAAATGTCAACTGGATGAAAGCCAGACAGAAGGGCATCATGAACTCGCCGCTGTTTGATGATATCAGTAAAGTTTACCCCATCATAGACGAAACCGGCAGTGACTCGGCCATGTTTGACAACAGTCTGGAGTTTCTCTATCTGACCGGAAGATCGCTTCCCCATTCCATGATGATGATGATACCCGAGCCCTGGGAAAAAAATGACCTCATGTCATGGGAAAAGAAGGAATTCTATCAGTTCAATAACTTCATCATGGAGCCTTGGGACGGTCCTGCTGCCATAGGTTTTACCGACGGTGTTGTCATCGGCGGTGTTCTGGATAGAAATGGCCTCAGACCCGGCAGATATTACGTCACGACAGACGACAAGGTAATCCTTGCTTCAGAGGTTGGCGTCATTGATATCAAGCCGGAGAAGGTCAAATACAAGGGCAGGCTGGAACCTGGCAAGATGCTTCTGGTGGATACTAAGAAAAAGAAAATTATTTCCGATGAAGAGATTAAAAAAGAAATCGCATCGGAACATGCATATAAAGAGTGGAACGACCGGCATATTGTCAAGCTGTCGGATCTTCCTGTACCCATAGAAACCGTAACTCCGCTGAAAGATGATTTGTTTACACAGCAAAAAGCCTTCGGTTATACCTTTGAAGATATTACAAAGACAATTCAGCCCCTCGCCGCAGAAGGAAATGATCCCCTCGGCTCCATGGGTGTGGATTCTCCTCTGGCGGTGTTGTCAGAAAAACCCCAGATGCTTTATCTGTATTTTAAGCAGCTCTTCGCCCAGGTTACCAATCCGCCCATCGACGGAATCCGTGAGGAGATGATTACCTCCAGCAGCGTGCATTTAGGCGTATCAGGAAACCTGCTGGACCCCAACGACGAAAAGTCTGCCAGCGTTTATCTGGAACATCCCATCCTGACCAATGACCAGCTTGCGGCACTAAAAAATATCAGCGGACCCCGATTTAAGTCCGTGACCCTGTCCATGCTCTATAAGGTTTCTGACGGAGTCAGGTCCATGGAACGGGCGCTGGAGCGGATTTTCAGGCAGGCTGACAAGGCCATCGACGAAGGTGCAAATATCATCATTCTTTCAGATCGGGGTGTATCGGCAGAACATGCTGCGATACCTGCACTCCTTGCTTCTGCGGGGCTGCATCATCACCTGATCCGGAAAGAGATCAGAACCAATATGGGTCTCGTGCTGGAATCCGGTGAGCCCAGAGAGGTTCACCACTTCTGCACCCTCATCGGATACGGCGTAACCGCCATCAATCCGTATATCGCTTATGAGACCATCAGGGATCTTGCAAAGCAGGACCAGCTTTCCGGGCTCAGCGCGGAAGAAGGAATTAAAAACTATATTAAAGGTTCGGTAAAAGGCATTATGAAGGTCTTGACGAAGATGGGCATTTCAACGATGCGAAGCTATCATGGATCTCAGATTTTTGAGTCCGTTGGCATCCGAAAGGCCGTCATTGACAAGTACTTTACCATGACCGCGTCAAGGCTGGAAGGCATCGGCCTGGAAGAAATCGAAGCAGAGAACCGGATGCGTCATGACAGTGCATTCAACGAAGCGTCACCCTACCGGGATACCTATGAAGTGGGCGGGTATTTTCAGTGCAAGGATGACGGTGAAATTCACATGTACAATCCGGAAACGATCTATCTGCTCCAGAAGGCGTGCAGAGAAGGAGACTATTCTCTTTACAAGGAGTATTCCAGGAAGATCAACTCCGAAGAAATCTATACATTGAGAAGTCTGATGGACTTCAACTACCACTCCGGTGACACCATTCCCATCGAGGAGGTGGAATCCGTCGAGAGCATCGTAAAGCGATTCAAAACGGGAGCCATGTCCTACGGTTCCATCAGTAAGGAAGCGCATGAAGCCCTCGCTATTGCCATGAACCGGCTTGGCGGAAAGAGCAACACCGGGGAAGGCGGAGAAGATAAAGCGCGCTTCAAAGTTATGGATAACGGCGACACCAGGAACAGTGCAATCAAGCAGGTGGCTTCCGGAAGGTTCGGCGTAACCTCAAGCTATCTGGTCAACGCAAAAGAAATTCAGATCAAGATGGCCCAGGGGGCCAAGCCCGGAGAGGGCGGACAGCTCCCCGGCAGAAAGGTCTATCCGTGGATTGCAAAGGTCAGACACTCTACGCCCGGCGTAGGTTTGATTTCCCCGCCTCCGCATCATGATATCTACTCCATCGAGGATCTGGCTGAGCTGATCCACGATCTGAAAAATGTCAACAGGGATGCAAGGATCAACGTAAAGCTGGTGTCGGAAGTAGGCGTAGGAACCATCGCCGCAGGGGTAGCCAAAGGTAAGGCCGACGTCATTCTGATCAGCGGATATGACGGAGGGACCGGTGCATCCCCCAGAACCAGCATCCAAAATGCGGGATTGCCATGGGAATTGGGGCTTGCAGAAGCACACCAGACTTTGCTTCTGAACAAGCTGAGAGACAGAGTTGTACTGGAAACAGACGGCAAACTGCTGTCTGGTCGGGATGTGGTCATTGCGGCTATGCTTGGCGCAGAGGAATTCGGTTTTGCCACAACGCCCCTCATCGTACTGGGCTGTGTCATGATGCGTGTATGCAATCTTAACACTTGTCCCGTGGGCATTGCCACCCAGGATAAGGAGCTTCGAAAGAATTTCGCCGGAAAGCCGGAGTACGTGGAAAACTTCATGCGGTTTATCGCGCAGGAAATGAGAGAGATCATGGCAAAGCTTGGCTTCCGCACCATCCGGGAAATGGTTGGAAGAGCCGACATGATCCGGAGCAAGGACAATATCAGACACTGGAAGGCAAGACATCTTGACCTGACCCAGATTTTATACCAGCCTTACGTCAGTGCTGACGTAGGCAGATGTTGTACCACAAAACAGAATCATTCTCTGGAAAAGTCGCTTGATATGAGCAAACTTCTCAGAATGTGCAAGCCGGCATTGGAGCGTAAAAAGCCCATGAGGGCAAAACTCGCCATCAACAATGTGAACCGTGTTGTTGGAACCATCGTGGGCAGCGAAATTACAAAAAAATATGGAGAATACGGGCTACCGGAGGATACCATCAAAATGACCTTTGTCGGTTCCGCAGGTCAGAGTTTCGGGGCCTTTACGCCCAAGGGAATGACCCTTGAGCTGGAGGGAGACTCCAACGACTATATTGGAAAGGGCCTATCCGGCGGAAAGATTATTGTTTATCCGCCGAAAACCGCCAGCTATCTGCCTCAGGATAATATTCTCATCGGCAATGTTGCTTTTTATGGAGCAACCGACGGAGAAGCCTATATCAACGGAATCGCCGGTGAGCGGTTCTGCGTGAGAAACAGCGG
>JARBUO010000209.1 GCA_029239605.1 Bacillota bacterium
GCATCAGCCTGACTTCGTCCTGATAACGGGCGATGCTTATGTTGACCATCCCTCTTTTGGTACGGCAATTATCGGCAGGGTTCTGGAGAGCCGCGGGTTCAAAGTGGCGATTCTGGCACAGCCGGATTGGAGAAAGGCCGACGATTTTAAGCGGTTTGGCAAACCGAGGCTTGGCTTTCTCATCAACGGAGGCAATGTGGACTCAATGGTCAATCATTTCTCCGTTTTCAAACATAGAAGAAAAACAGACAGCTATTCCCCAGGCGGGAAAGCCGGACTGAGGCCCGACAGAGCGGTCATCGTATACAGCGGAAGGGCCAGAGAAGCCTATAAAGATGTTCCTGTGATTATCGGCGGCATAGAAGCCAGCCTCAGGCGTTTTGCCCACTATGATTATTGGGATGACAGTGTTCGCAGATCCATACTCATGGATTCGAAGGCGGATCTTTTGATTTACGGTATGGGCGAGCGCGCTGTGGTGGAGATTGCAGAAGCGCTTGATTCAGGCATTGATATTAAGGACATCAGATGGATCAAAGGTACGGTCTTTCGCCAAACCAACACCCTTCTGAAAGAGGGTGTGACGGAAAATGCATTTGAGCAGGAGCATTTTGGGGATAAGGATACGGTTCTTCTGCCCTCCTACCTGGAAATCACCCAAGAGGGTCATGCAAAGAAGAACTATGCAAGGAGCTTTCTGCTGCAATATCGCAATAATGATTGGATCAACGGAAAACGACTGGTGGAAAAATACGATAAAACAGTCTATGTAATTCAAAATCCTCCCCAGGAACCACTGACCACAGTGGAGCTTGATGACGTTTATGAATTGCCCTTTGAAGGAACCTGGCATCCTGCTTATGATAAGGATGGAGGGATTCCAGCCATCGAAGAAGTTAAGTTCAGCATTACAGCAAACCGTGGCTGCTTCGGCGGCTGCAGTTTCTGTGCCTTGACCTATCATCAGGGCAGGGAAGTAAGAGGCAGGAGCAGGGAGTCTATCGTAAAGGAAGCGGTAAAGCTGACAGAGCGGAAGGACTTTAAGGGATATATTCATGATGTGGGCGGGCCAACCGCAAATTTCAGAAAAGCAGCCTGCAGTAAGCAGGAAAAGGCAGGAGTCTGCCGTGATAAGGACTGCATGTATCCCAGACCCTGCAGCCTAATGGACATCGACCACAGCGAATATCTGGAGCTTCTCCGGGAAATCCGAAGCCTTAATAAAGTGAAGAAGGTATTTATCCGCTCGGGACTTCGATATGATTATCTCCTTGCAGGGAAAGATGATGCCTTCCTGGAAGAACTCTGCAAACACCATGTAAGCGGTACATTAAAAGTGGCGCCTGAGCACATTTCAAACAGAGTGCTGGCAAGAATGAGAAAGCCTCCAAAAGAAGTGTTTCTGGAGTTCAGCAGGAAATATAAAGCGACCAATGAACGGCTTGGGCTGAAACAATATTTGATCCCATACTTTATTTCATCCCATCCCGGATCAACCTTGGAGGATGCCGTTGAACTGGCGCTCTTTCTGAAACGCGGGGGCTTTGTACCCGATCAGGTCCAGGACTTCTATCCGACACCGGGGACGCTGTCCACCTGCATGTATCATACAGGGCTGGATCCTTTCACCGGAGAGACGGTATATGTCCCAAGAGATCCGGAAGAAAAAAGAATGCAGCGGGCGTTGATGCACTTTAATAAAAGAGAAAACAGGGAACTGGTATTGAATGCATTAAAAAAGGCTGGACGTGAGGATTTGATTCCGGTACTGCTGGGGCCTGTTCACCGTGATAGAACTCGGGGGGCTGTTCATACATCTGCCGGTCGCAGAACGAAGAATGCAGCAAAAATAATCGGAGAGAAGACTGGTAAACGGAAATGAGCCTCTTATTGAAATTACCTGATATGATAGAAACGTGTGAAAAAGCTTGCCGTGCAATTGCGGCAGGTGATTTTACCTTGACGGAAAAGATCGGAGATGGAGAGAACCTGCTGGTTCATTCTGATAACCTGATTTTTATGAAATATTTATTGGAAAACAAGGGAATGGAACGAAAAATCAATTTGATTTATATTGATCCGCCGTTTTATTCCAAAGCAAATTATGGTACTGAACGGAAGTTGTCTTCTGAGAAAATTGAAAAAATACCATCCATTAAACAAAAAGCTTACCATGATGTATGGGAAGAAGGGATGGAGTCCTATTTACGAATGCTGACAGAACGGTTTTTCCTGATGAAAGAGCTTCTGACGGAAGATGGCTGCCTATGGGTGCATCTTGATTGGCATAGTGTCCATTATGTAAAAGTAATCTTGGATGAAATCTTTGGCGAGAAGAATTTTATCAACGAAGTCATCTGGAATTACAAGTCCGGCGGTGTCAGCAAAAACTATTTTGCAAGGAAGCATGATACATTGCTGTTCTACGCGAAATCTCCGGATTACTACTTTAAAGCGCAGCAGGAGAAATCCTATAACAGAGGATTAAAGCCCTACCGATTTAAAGGCGTTGCTGAATACAAAGACGAGGTGGGTTGGTACACCATGGTTAACATGAAGGATGTCTGGCAGATTAACATGGTGGGCAGAACTTCGGCTGAACGAACCGGGTATGCGACGCAGAAGCCGGAACAACTCATTGAGCGGATTCTGGAAAGCTGCACAAGGGAAGGGGATCTTTGCGCTGATTTTTTTTGCGGTTCTGGAACATTGCCTGCTGTGGCAGATCGAATGGGCAGAAGATGGATTGCCTGTGACCTGGGAGAACTGGCTGCAGTGAATACGCACAAGCGAATGGTTGAAACCACAAATAAGGGGTATCGGTTTCTCAGAGAGTCGAAAAAGAAGGAACAGAGGGGTAACTTAAAGGTAAAAACAGATTTGCGGCCCACATATGATTCTGATAGAATGAATCTTGCTGTGACATTGACGGGGTATGAGATTCAATCAATTTCTGATATTCCGGTTGAAAAGAAACAGCTGCCAGTCATTAAGGAGATCCTTTCTGAGGACTCTCTCCAATTGGTGGATTACTGGAGTATTGATTTTGAATACGACGGCGTTACATACAATCCTCAGCATTCTTTCTGCAAAGGAAATGATCGTGTAGTCCATTCCTGTGAATGGAATGCAGAGGCATTGAAAACCATCGCAATCCGGTGCATCGATATCTTCGGCAATAATTCGTTTCAAATAATTCCTGTAGGGGGTAAGGATGAATGAAATTAAACATTGAAAAACCAAATTTCAAAAAATTGGGGATCGATATGCTATTTATTTTGATTGGCTGCTGCATCAGCGCGATCTCTACCATAGGGATATTGATTCCAAATGGGCTGACAAGCGGGGGCGTTACCGGTATGGTCCGAATCGTTCAGGGCTTTATAAACATCGATTTCTCCGTATTGTATTATTGCTTCTCCATTACGATACTCATCATATGTTCGATCCTGCTGGGTATGAAGGAAGCGCGAAAAATTCTGCTGATGACCATTACTTTCCCGACGATCCTCTTTATTTTTGAGCACTTTCAGTTCTCAATTCTGGAGGAGAAGGATCTGTTTTTAGCAGCAATTTACTGCGGTGTTCTGGGCGGAATCTGTTCCGGACTGGTATTTTCCAGAGGGTATTCCTTCGGCGGTACAGATACCATTGCAAAGATCATACAAAGAAAGCTCATGCCCCACGTTGCGCTCAGTCAGATTCTGTTGGTCATAGATGCGTGCGTTATTATTGGTTCGGGCTATTTGTTCGGCAGAAATATCGCTCTTTATGCATTGGTAACCCAGGTGATTTTCTCAAAGACAGTAGACTTCGTTATGTATGGATTTGAGACAAAAGCCGTTCAGGTCGAAATTATTACCAGCAAGCACGATGAGGTGACAAATTACATAATGAATGACATTTCAAGAGGTGTAACCAACGTAATGGTAACGGGCGAATATACAAAAACCTCACGCCAGAAAATTGTCACAGTCTGCTCGCCAAGGGAAAGCATTCTGATTAAAAAATATGTGGCAAAGCACGATAAAAATGCGTTTGTAACAGTAATCCACGTGGATACTGTCTGGGGTAGAGGCGAAGGCTTTAACGATATCCAGAAAGATTAATAACTTTTTTTCTTAGCAGCCAAGGGATAGGCAAACGGAAATATCAAGAATTTTGCAGAAAAGTCGATTTGCGTTGACTTTTCTTCCATTAAGAAGTAAAATCATTATTGGCGCTTTAATTCAGCGCCATCAACTCGGGGCGTTAGCTCAGTGGATAGAGTCGCAGACTTCGAATCTGTCGGTCGGGGGTTCGA
>JARBUO010000060.1 GCA_029239605.1 Bacillota bacterium
TATTTTCTTGATCAAGACTCTTGACACTCCTTCTTTCATATGAAATAATAGGATTATCAATCGTTCAATTTTTTCGATATTTGTTCGCACCATCTGTAATATGCTGCGAATCATCACTTCGGCGAGACAGAGACGAACGGCATACCTTTCACGGAACGTCCTCCCGGCCGAAATGAAATGAATCGAACTGAAAAAGGAGTAAAATCGATGCCAGAAAAAGTTTATTCAAAAGAAGAAATTCAAGAAGTGGCTACCAGAGTCAGAAAAAACATCTTAAGACTTACTCTGGAAAGAGGCGGCTGCTATCTTGGTCAAGCTTGTTCCTCCGCGGAAATTTTTGCCTCATTATATACAGGAATTTTAAATCTCGGTCCAAGTCTTGGTTCCATGGACGCAATTCCATTCCCGGGAGTTCCTTCTCCAGACAATATGGATTATCCCAAAGGTTCGTTATACCACGGTGCATTCGAGGCAGACAAGGACAGGTTCTTTGTTTCACCGGCACACTATGCTTCCGTAGTATACTGCACGCTGGCAGAAACAGGGAGAATTTCTCATCAGGCCATTGAGAAATTCAACGTTGACGGCTGGAATATGGAAATGATCGGGGCAGAGCACTCACCCGGATTCGAAAACACCGCTGGTTCCCTTGGACAGACAATCAGTATCGCATGCGGTACCGCACATGCCAGAAAACTGAAAAATGAAACAGGACGGGTTTTCGTACTTCTCTCCGACGGAGAAATTCAGGAGGGTCAGGCATGGGAAGCTTTCCAGGCCGCATCTTTCTACAAACTTGACAACGTAGTCGTTTACATCGATGTCAACGGACAGCAGCTGGAAGGATATACAAAGGACGTAATGGATATTGAGCCTTTGGCTGCACGGCTTGAAGCATTCGGCGCAAAAGTGATGGACGTTGACGGTCACGATATCCAGGCAATGATCGATGCATCCAAAGTTGAGCACGAAGGCAAACCTCTGGTAGTCCTGTGCAGAACATCTGCTGCCCACGGAATTCCGCTTTTGGAAAAGAGAAAACCATTCCTTCATTTTGTCCGGGTCGGCGATGATGAAATGGATGATTTCAAAAAATTCTACGAACAGATGTAGCATAGGAGTGAGGTAACCTAGAATGAAAATAGAAGTAAATACACATGAAAAAAATATGATTAAATGGGCATCCGAGCATCCGGAAGCCGTAGTATTATCAGGGGATCTGGGCAGTTCCTGCGAGATCAAAGGATTTTTAAATACCTATCCGGAGCGTTATTTTTCTCTGGGAATCGCAGAGCAGAATATGGTAAGCTGGGCAGCGGGTCTTGCAAGAGAAGGCTTCCGTCCCTATCTCCATACCTTCGGGGTCTTTTTATATCGCCGCGTTCTGGATCAGCTCGAAATGTCTGTGGCATATCCCAATCTGCCCGTCACGTTCGTCGGTTTCCTGCCGGGAATCATGACCCCCGGAGGTGTAACCCATCAGGCTACCAATGACATTGCAGTACTCCGCAACATCCCGAATATGACAATCTTTGATATCGGCGATGCTACGGAAATCGAATCTGTACTCCAGGTTGCCCACGATGTGAACGGTCCTGTCTTTATCCGCATGCTGCGGAAAGAAGTTCCGAGACTGTTCCCTGCAAACGAGCCTATGGTTTTCAACAGAGGACGCGTATTAACGGAAGGAACGGATATTGCAATCTTCTCTTCCAGCATTTGCACAGAAGAAGCCATGAGAGCCACTAAGGTCCTGACCGAGAAAGGTTTATCCATCCAGCATGTACACATTTCAACTTTAAAACCGTTTACTGATCCTACTGTTGTAGAAACCTTGAAAAAAGTGAAATACGGTGCGGTTACAATGGAAAATCACGTTACCATCGGCGGACTCGGAAGCGCAGTAGCCGATGTCATTGCTGAAGAAGGTATCGGTACAAAACTCATCAAAGTTGGAATCAAAGACACATACACCCATGGAGCTTCAAAAATGTATCTCATGAAAAAGTATGGTCTGGACGCCATGACGTTGATTCAAGCAGTGAAAAATCTCACAGGCAAATCCTTTGGCATCAGAGAAGAGGACTTAGAAGCTGTTCGTTTTGAGGATTACACCGCCGTTTAAACACTTTATTCGTTACGATTCACAGCCGATCAGGCCGCAACCAATTCCTTCACCTCCGGCTGTGAATCGTAGATAGCATGGAGGTGCTCAATGTATAAAGCCTGCATATTCGATTTGGATGGAACGCTGCTCAATACGATCCATACCATTGCACACTACAGCAACAAGGCACTGGAGCATTTCGGATTCGAGAAGCTGCCCTTGGAAAAGTACCAGGTACTATGCAGACTGTCTTATAAAGAATATTATGAAACATTGCTGAAATTCGGCGGCTGCCCAGCAGAGCGCACCGAAGAACTGTATGACCAGATCGGAACATATGATCATCAAACGTATCTGGAAGACGCGTTATATTTGACCAGGCCTTACGAGGGGATCAATGAAATCCTTGAAAAGCTGGCGGAAAAGCGTGTCACGCTGGCGGTACTGACCAACAAACCGGATCATGTTGCCCAGAAGGTCATTGCCGCCACATTCCCGGATACATTCGATCTATGTGTCGGCCAGCTGCCCGATCAGCCAGCAAAGCCAGATCCCAATGCTTTGCGGAGGGTCGTGGATCTGCTCGGACTGCAAAAGGACGAATGCATTTATGTGGGCGATACGGATGTTGATATTAAAACAGCAAAAGGCGCCGGTGTTTATTGCATCGCTGCCGCCTGGGGATATCAGCCCATCGAAATGCTTCAGGAAAACAAACCGGATGCAATCATTAATACACCGGAGGAAATCCTGCGTTATTATCCATAGACATCGGGCTCAATTTTCTTATGTATCAACAAAGCCGCATCCATGCCGGATGCGGCTTTTTCATGTGTTTAGATATCGTTATAGGCCGCTTACTGCTTTGCGGACAGCTTATTCCGTCTCGTCCAACTTGATTACAGCAGTCTGGGTATCCCCTACTTCAGCCATGTCATCCAGGGCGTACTCAACCAATGCAGTAAAGTCATTGGAAGACTGCGTCGCTCCGGTGACTGCATCTACCTGAGATATGATCTGCTTGTCAATCAACCGCTGCTGCAGCTCACTGGAATACTTTTCAGGATAAGTTCCAGTCTTTGCTTCCATGTTCTTTTTGTATTCCTGATCCTTTGATTTCAGATCTCCTGCTTCATTTTCTGAATCAAAAGTGACCCCTGCAATATCGCCGTCAGTGATTTGTACTTCCACAAAAGGTTTCCACCCATAATCATCGAACGCATCCCCTTCGACACGATAGAGTCCGTCTTCATAAAGAGCCACCACCGCATCTGAAGTTGACCCATCCATGGCATTCTCAAGGGCTGCGCCAACCAGCTCATTAAAGTTTCTGGAGGAATGGGTCGCACCGGAAACCGCATCAACTTTTTCAATATCCTGTTTATCCACCAGTCTTACACCCAGCTCATCAAAGGCCTCTCTCGGTGTCATACCTTCATTCGCAGCGCTAAAGCCTTCAATGTATCCTTTGTTCTCAGTTCTTTTCTCTCCGGCTTCATTGGTGTAATCGTAATAGGCTTTCGTGATTTTCCCATCTTTCACCGTAACATCAACATATGCAACCCAATTCCTTACATCCGGGCGATCATATTCGGCATGATAGGTCCCATCTTTAAAATCCGCAGCAGGAGGAGTCTCTTCTCCCGGGTTGTTGTCTTTGTTGCCGCCGCAGCCGGTCAACGGCAGAAGGCTCAGCATGCAGATCAATCCAAATAACAGTATCTTTTTCATTATTATCACTCCTTGTTCTTGAAACTAAAAAAATATGAATAACCGTTATTAGTATCTGTACGAACCGATACGGCTATTCATCGAACTTGAGCATTATAATGAAAAGAATTCGCAAAACTACGACTTTGTCGTTTCCTATTCAATAGGAAAGCCTGAACTATATTTCAGCGTGCCGTCCTGGAATACCCAGAGCGCTTCTGTATCCGGCAAACTTTCTATTAAAGTCAAACCTTCTTCATAGGGCATGTTGAAAATTTTAGCCAGCGCATCTGCCATCCCGGAATCTTTACAAAGAATGGTTACAGAAACAAAGTAATTTGCAGGAAACAGTGTATCAGGATCAATAATATGATGATATTTCTGGCCGTCTACTACATAGTAGCGTTCATAGGTTCCGCTGGTAACAAGAGATGCATCCGTCAAAGGTACGTCGCAAACATTCTCGCCCTGTTCGTCGATGGGGTTTTGCACACCCACTTTCCAGGCGGTACCATCCCCTCTTTTACCGATAGCCCTGACGTTCCCGCCAACACTGATCAACACGGAGGTAATTCCGTTTTTCTCAGCGATTTCAGCGACCTGCTCCGTAGCATAGCCTTTCGCAATGCCGCCCACATCCAGGCTCATCTGAGGATCTTCCAGATACACCGTAGAATTTTCTTCATCGATGATCACTTTGTCGATATCCGTATGCGCCGCTGCAGCCGTAAGCTGGTCCAACGAGGGTAGTTTTGCATTTTCAGGCGCGTCAATTCCCGCCTCACGGTAATCATGCCATATCTTTAAAACAGATCCCATCGCCACATTAAGCTGTCCGTTTGTCGTTTTGTAAGCTTCTTTTGCAAAGATCAGCAAATCGATAATTCTCCGATCCACCTTAACAGGAGCGATTCCGGCCTGTTCGTTGATGGTCTTGATATTGCTTATGCCCTCATAATCGGTATAAATATCATATAACCGGTGATATTCTTCGAGACTGTCATGAAGCAGTTGTGCCTGCTCCGTGAATTTCTCCTTACTCTCGGCATAACCGACAATTCTGGTCACAGTGTCAAACAGTGACAGGAATTCTGCCTCATATCGTTTATTTTCCGGTTGAGAAGCGCAGGAAGCACCATTGAGCGCAAGGATCAAAGCTAAAATGACGACGCTTAATTTCTTAATCAAAACTTTCCTCCAATATCGCTGAAAGGGATAGCGTGCGGCGTAGTGAAAAAGGCCGTAGTCTATCCCTCAGCGAATACATTCATTTTTTAAAAACCATAAGAAACATGCTCTCTGGTTTTATTCTATCCTATGTAGGATTATTCAGCGTCATTAGCTGCCTTTTCAAGGATTGTGAAGAAGTCTGTAACATGAACTGTTACGGAAGTCTTCAGATCGTCGCCGCTTGGAACGCCTTCGCTAACTGCGATGCCCTTCACGTCGTCAATGCTCTTTCCAACAACATACTGTGCAAATGCATTGGCCTGCTCGTTCCACTCTTTACCGATTGAAGAAGCCTTCTTCATGCCGTAAGCGTCACCCAGTTCATTCTTTGTCTGGAATACGCCTTTGATGTCAGATGTGATTTTTCCGTCAGCAGAGAAGTTGATGTTTGTCTGGGATGCATCAATGATGCTGCTTGTGATCACGCCATCAGCGTTGAAGGTGGTAGCAGTGTAGTAAGTATACGCCTGAGCAAGACCATCTTCAGCAGCAGCGTCCTTAGATTTCGCAATGCTTGTTACAATTCCCAGTCCAAGGGTATCGTCAGCAGTTGCTCCGATGGACTGAGCGTTTCCAACAGCCTTTTCGATGGCAGCGATGAAATCAGTAACGTGAACGGTTACAGAAGAAGTCAGATCACTTCCAGTTGGAACGCCTTCTTCATTTACTGCAATTCCCTTTACTTCATCAACAGTTTTGCCTACTACATAAGCAGCAAAAGCGTCAGCCTGTTCGTTCCACTCTTTGCCAATTCCAGATGCTTTCGCCATTCCGTAATCTGCACCCATTTCTTTCTTGGCTACGAAAACAGAATCAAGCGGTGTTACAATTTTACCATCTTTGCCAAACTCGATCTTTGTCTGAGCCTGATCGATGGAGCATTTTACAATTGTTCCTGCATCGTCAACAGTAACAGCTACTGCAAGAGAGTCAGCCTGAGCAACTCCGTTTGCATCTCCTGCATCAACGGATTTCGCAGCAGAAGTGATTACTGCCAGACCAGTTTTAACTGCAGCTGCAGCAGGCGTTTCATCAACCGGCGGTGCTTCTTCTTTTGCTCCGCCGCCGCAGGCAGCCAATGCGAGCATTACCATGGCCAGAACCAATAATAGTGCTAATTTCTTTCTCATAATTTCTCCTCCAAATTTTTTAATATGCAGATTGCTGAACGGAAATTTTCAGCAACCTTTTATTAAGCCAGCCATCCGATCAGAGCAAGCCCAAAGACTTTATCCAATCCGATGAAAAGCCGGCATAATAAACCGTAATAGTGTTGAGGTCACAAGTCCTGCGACCAAACCGGATATGAGCAGAACTGGAAAGTATGCCCATAGATTCATACCCGTATAAATGACAGTTATAACAATAAATTGGCCAACATTATGAAAAACTGCGCCAAAAATACTGAGAACCAGGTAACTAATTTTATCTCGAAACAGAATGATGAGAATCACCATAACGGTTATGGATAAAATTCCTCCCGCCAGACTCAGCGCAGCGGCGATGGCTCCTCTTGTGATAAAGACAAAGCCCGCTTTCAGAAGAGCGATGGTGTATGCCTGCTTTCTTCCAAGAAAGAACAATGCGTACATCACAGCAATATTCGAAAGGCCGAATTTTACTCCCGGCACTGCGATGGGCAGTGCAGGCAAAGCATTTTCGATAATTGCAAGAACCAGTGCGGTGGCAAAGACCATTGAAGTCAATACCATTAACTGCGTTTTATTTTTGTTCTGTAATATTGTATTCTCGCTAAACTTACCGTTCATTCTGATCCTTTCTATCGCCCTACTACAATATCCGTGTCATCCTCGTCGTGTTCTCCCGCCGGAACAATTTTCAACACAAATCCCTTGGGCAGACAGGCGGCGAATTGGCCGGAAGTTCTGATTCTTCCCGCATGAACACAGACCTGATCAGGACAGTCGGAAGCTTCAAAAGCAATGGAACCGTCCTTATATAAATGAAAAACTACATGTTCATCCTGAGGCAGCGCAAAACTGCGTTCTTCTTTCTCCTGAAGATCCACTGTCATTACAAGATCCGAGTAGTAGTATATTTCAGCCTTTACCTGCTTTTCTGCCGAGAAATGCTGATAGCCCCACCAGGAGATTCCGCTGATCACGAGTATGATCAGGACGATGATCACATCCGTCTTCTTTGCAAATGTCATATTACTCATTCTGTACGTCCTTAACGCAATACCCCTCCAAGAAACACAAGAAAGGAGATCGCACCCATGATGATTACATAATTTTTTATGGAAACGATAAAGGTTTCAGACTTCTCCTGAACCCTGTAAAACTGATTGATGTTCTTCTGCACCGGAATCAAAGTGATCGCGAACAGCAGACTGATAAGCGGCAGCATTCCTGCCGCAGTCATTGCGAATACTGCGAGATAGGTACAGTAATAAATTCCTGCGAACAAACGAAGGGATACTTTTCTCCCAAGATAATAAGGAAGGGTATATCGTTTGACCAGGATATCCTTTTCCACATCACAGATATTGTTCGCAAGCATGATATTCGCAGTCGTACAAACCGGCACCACAGAGAGCATCAAGACAGTGATCAGGGGCAGGATTTGCAGCTCCAGTGCAATGGTCTTCAGGCTCCATTGAAAGCTCAGATAAGTTCCCTCCGGCATATTGACATACAGCAAAATGAACGGTATAAAGAACCCATAAAAAATTCCGGATAGAATTTCCCCCCAAGGCTGCCTTGAGATCGGCACAGGCCCAAACGTGTATAAAATCCCGCAAAGAAAGCACAATCCGCCAAGCAAAAGAATTATGATATCAGTTCGTACTACAAGCCAGAGCCCCAGCAGGGCACTGATTCCCAGCAAAACCATTATGATCACCAATGCTGTATGACGCTTAAACGGAAGTACCTGATCATTCGTCTTGGTGTCAATATAATTATTGATCGCCGTTGTAGCAAGATCAAAAAGAAACATGGCACCAAAAAACACCAATGTCAATTCCCATTGAATCGGTTGACCATTATAAAACAAAAAAGCGAGGGTCAGAAGAAAAGCGAAGGTACTTGTAATTTTCGTTCTTATCTCAACGTAACTCAAAAACCGCTCTATCACTTATTTTACTCCATTCATCAGATCAGCCGAAACGATTTATCCAGGATTATCTGAAGCCGATCCTTTTTCTCATCGGAAGCCCCCAGCTCCTTCATCAGCAATAGAGATTTGTCATAATATCTTTTGGCCACAAGCCTCGTAAAATTCAAACCACCTGCGTTCTTAACCGCGTTGTTGATCTCATCTCTCGTCAGTTTTGTCTCTTTCGCTTTCTCCTTCAGCTCTTTTATTCTTTTAAAAGCATAGATCAGCGGAAGTGTAATTACATTCTGCTCATAATCAGACTGAACCGGCTTTTGTGCCGTTTTCTCCGTCTCTTCAAAGTCCATGCAATCGTCAGTGAGCTGGAAGATCATCCCGATATTTCTTCCGAGCCTGGTATATTTTTTTACAATGTCTGGGTTTTTTTCTGAAAGCACTGCACCGGCAAAGAAAGAGGCTTCAAAAAGTGCGGCTGTTTTGCCGGATATAATTCGTAAGTATTGGTGAACGGAAAGATCTATGTTTCCGTTATTAATATGTTGATTCAGTTCTCCCAGACAAATACGGCCCATATAATCCGGCATTTGCAGATTCATGCGTTCTTCAAGATCCGTTTGCTCCGTCGCTGAAGCAGTGAGCTTCATTGCCATGCAAACCAGATAATCCCCGCAGATAACAGCGGTTTTCTGGCCAAACTTTTTCTGAAGTGTCACTTCGCCCCTTCTCAGATCAGCATTATCAATGACATCATCATGAACCAGAGTAGCCAGGTGCAGAATTTCAATTGCTGCTGCCAATTTCACAGCCTTCATAGAGATTAGCCCTTCGCTGTCCATCGCACATGCAGAAACAGCTGCAGCACGTATAAATTTTCCCACAGATAGGGAAAGGTGCTTTGTATAGCTTCGGATAATCAAAGGTGAGGCGGACAGCAAGCTGTCAACCTCACTTTTAATTTGCTCTAGAGCCTCCTCATATGTCAGCTTTTTATCTAAAGTCAATTCCATGTCTTATTCCTTAATCATGATAGAGATAAGATTTCTTTACAACCGGTATTTTCTTCCATCCGTCTTTCAGTGCGGGCATTGCATAATAATCGAGACCGAAGGTCCTTCCAGCGCCGATGAGCACTGCGATTCCTGCAAAAATCATCCAGAATGTTCCAAGGTACAATCCAGTCGTCGTAACGAACATGAACTGGAGGATCAGCGAAAATCCTGCTGCCGGAGCAGTGAACAGCCCGCCGATGAGAGCAAGACCGATCAAAATTTCAGCAATCACGATGAATGCCTGCATTCCGATTTGAACACCTTCATTCGGAATGATAAACTGCTGAATCATCCAATTGACAGCCGGTACGTCGATCTTAAAGGCTAAATCCTGCAGTGTGGAGTGGGCAAGTTCCTTGCCGCTTACGAAAAACGCCTGGAACAGTCCGAGGAAATCAAAGTTGAAGATCACAGTACCCGCAGAAGTGGCCGCATTTCCTGTCTGAGCTGCGCCTTCTTCCGCTCCTGTTCCGGTAGCTGCTGATACAGCATCTGCCACATTTGATGCCGCATGGGCTACCGCACCGGTTGCTTCGAAAATCGCATTCATAACAGAAGACACCAAATGGCCTGCGCCTTCCGCTGCAGCAGTGGTTGCTCCGCTCGTTCCATCGGTGGTGCCGCCACCGCCTCCGCCGCCGTTAATGATGGTATCATACCATGTCTGGGCGCCACCGAAGAAGCCTTTCAGCTTTGGCGTTGTCATCCAGCCTTCCATGACCTTCATGATCCCCTCATAAAGCCATACCGCTCCCAGCCAAACTCTCAGCGGAACCAGAAGGAAGCTTGGTGTTCTGTTGGAGAAATGACCACCAACAAAACTTCTGCAGTTTCTAATGGTAAAGAATTCATGTCTCATGTAGCTGAACACTTTGTTCCAGCCCAGTACCTGAATAAAATATATAATGTTGATAAAGTGCTTTGAAAACATGGCAAGCCATGATGGCAGATTGAACATCATATTGGGAAGGCCGACTCTAGCCACACCGTATCTTCCACCGATACAAACCATGAATCCATGGAAGGACGGCTTATATTTTTCCATCTCGCCCTTACCTGTAATGGCACAGGCAATATTATGAGCCGCTGTTGCAGCGCTGTGTTCACAGTTTTCAACAATCTGAGGCACCGGCATTTTTTCTCCCTCAGGAGTATAGAGCATATTGTCGCCCACAACATATACATTCTCATTGTCAAGAGAACGAAGGAAGGGATCAAGGGCAATTCTTCCGCGTCCGCCGGACTGCAGTGACTTGGCGGCATCTGCTGTAATCTCAGCGCTTTCAATACCGGCAGCCCAAACGACAGTGTACGTACCCTCACGAGTGATCGTATCGTTATATTTTGTCTCAACAAAATCTTCACCGACTCTGACAACACCGGTGTTCAGCATAACACGAATTCCCATCTTTCTCATCCGTTTTTCAACCTTTACGGATAATTTTTCAGGCATGTTGGGAATTGTACGGGAAAGGATATCTACATTGCAAATCGTCACTTCATCACGGTTAATTTCAAAGTTTTTGCATAAAATAGGAGCGTATTCAGCAAGCTCCCCAACCATTTCAACGCCGGTAAATCCAGCCCCAACAACGAAGAAGGTAAGAAGTTTCTTCCGCTCTTCCGGGTCTGTTTCAACCGCGGCTTTCCGGAACATGTTATGAATATGATCCTTTAATAGTACAGCATCATTATAAGACCAAAGTTTATAAGTGTGCTCTTCCGCACCCGGGGTACCGAAGAAAGTTGGCTTTGAACCTGCACACAACACCAGATAATCATACTCGTAGTTTTCAGCTTGGCCCTTAACAATTTTCTGTTCAAAGTCAACCGATGTAACAGTATCCAGTCTGACATCAACTTTTCTTCCTGCAAACACCTTTTTCAGACTGATTTTGATACTATCCTCATCCACACGATTAGCAGCCACCTCATGGAGTTCGGTAAGCATGGTGTGGAAGGGATTTTTATCGATAATCGTTACGGAAACATCAGTGTCTTTTTTGAATTTTTTCGCAAGTTTCTTGGCAGTTAGTATTCCGGAGTATCCAGCTCCAACTATCACGATTTTCTTTCCCATGTTTTTCTCCTCATAATTTATTGGTACAAATTTCACGTTTGGCATCGACCGAAGGGTAACCAACAAATACCCGCCACCAGATGCTATGTATCATGAAAAGGCTTCAACAATGCCCATATTTCAACGCCTGAAGCTCCGAACCTCCGTTGAATTACGTCACGTGAAGCAAATAAAATTCGCGGAATAGCACGACTCCGCGATATTAATATACCCGAAAAGATCTTGTTTAAACAATCACAAACTTTGAAATCGTACGAAAAATAGTATACACTATTTTAGTACTCTTTTCTAACACCAAATTCTGCCGACTCTACCCACTCCTTAGGCCGGCTTACCATTTCAACCAGCTGCTCCATTACTTTATAATGATCCTTTTCCTGCTCAATAATAAACGCAATAATCTCACGGTCTTTCTCATTGCTGGTCTCTTTCAGCATTTCTGTATAAAGGTCAATGCTTTTTTGCTCATTTTGCAGCGCAGCATGATAGGCATCTATCGCGTCCGGCGTTACTTTAATCAAATCTTTATATGCACCGATCTCCACAAACAGGTTTTTGATTTCTGCATATGTGTCGACCAATTCGTAAGGCAGAGTCTCCGCTTTATTTTTAAGAATTCTCGCGTGAATACTCTCTTCCTCGGCAAGGGTATGAAAAATTGATTTCAGTCCGCTGTCCTTGGTATTCTCAGCCTGCTGCAGATAGAATTTTTTCCCTTCCATCTCCAGATTAATTGCAAGTTCTATGCTGTTCATGAGGTTACACCTTTCATAATTTTCTAATTTTTCAGTTTATTTTCTTTCATTATAACAGAATGTTTGTTTAATACAAGAAATTTTAACAGAAAAAAGCAGCTTCATCGGCATAGCTTCTGAAACCGCTTCTCTCTGTACTGTTGTATATGATATTTAATGTGTGAGGGCTGATAAGATTGTACGATTCCTATGAATCATTCCTATGATCTGTTTTATTTCTATGATTTTATCTATTCGATATCCTTATTCTTTCCGTCTTTCTTATTTTTATTCCGGGAATTTTTGCTGTGATCAGAATTCTTTTGTCCGTCCTGATCGGCACTGATTTCGTTGCTGCCAGAAGAACGATCCTGCTCTTCTTCATCCTGATTCCTGTATTCTTTCTTTGAATTCTCCAAGGACCGGCTCTGGTCAGTTTTCTCACCAGAGACCTGTTGTTCCTTCTTCACTGAATTTTTACCGTCATTCCTGCCGCCACTCCCGTCCTTGTTTCCTTCGGTGCGTTCTTTTTCGTCCGGCCTGCCGTTAAGCGTATCCCCCTGCCCATTGTTCCGGGATCCGTTCTGCTCCCGGTTGTCATTCTTTTTTTCAGAGGTTTTACGATTTTCTTTAATGGCCTTGTTGAGCTCTTTTACCGATTTGTCAAGCCACTCCTCCCGGTTGATAGCTCCGCTGGTGCTTGCCGCTAGCTTCTCCACAAGATTCAATTTTCCTGCACTGACACCCAATTCCTTCGCTTCAGCAACCTGCTCAGGTTTTAGCGTTTCCACACTTACCTTGGGCATGATCCCATCCTTATTCTTCAGGAAATTTCTAATTTCCTGTTCCAGAGTGGCTGCCAAACGTTCCGCCTCATCCATTTTTTTATTAGAAGTGGAAATAACAACACCGCTGTCCGGATCGTTGCCGAGGTACCCTTCGTACAAAAGCTGTTCCAGAGTTTCTTTGATTGCTTCTTCTATGGATTTATTTTTCAGCTGCAGTTCCGCCAGGATTTCGCTGCCATCGTCGTTGGCTGCTTCCGCATCCAAGATGCGTTCAAACCGGTTGACGGTATATACAACAGAAGGATTCACATCCAAGCTGACATAATCCGTTGGGGTATAGTATGCATAAGCCCCTGCAGTGCATAAGGCAAACGCAGCAGCAAGTCCGGCAGCACCTGCAGTAAGCTTTGAAACGAAGTGTTTCTTTTCTTTTATTATAATGGACTGGCCGATTTCATAGCATTGGTTGCTGATTTCTTCAAACAGCCCCTCATCGGTGAGAATCACCGCCTTATTATTGTTTAACTCTACGACGATCCCTTTCATCAAGAATTCTCCTCTCGAACAAACCTGAGATATTCGGAGAGTACGGGGTAGTCTCCCGATATGATCTCAGCCCCCGCTATAATATATTTTCTATGACGCTCCAAAACTTTTCGGGGTAGTTTTATGTTTTTCTCCAATATTTTAAGAGGAAGCAGCTTAGAAGCCCTCATCTCATGCATCAAAATCGTATGATCAGCCAAATAAGCGATGGCTTTACCGCAGACAGATTTTGTCTTAGCAGCCTTTGGAGAAGCCTGAGTCAGTTCTCTGAATGTGATCCCATAAATCTGCAGCGTATCTGAAATTGCCTGGATTTCCAGCTTGGCTCCATTCTCACAGCCGGAAGCCATTTTCGACATCACCTCATATTTTACAGGCAGTTCATCTTCTGCATCCGTATCAACAGAATAGGAATCGATAAGGATTTCACAGGAATGCCTCGACTGTTTTCGCACATAGTCATAGAGTCTCCTCCGAATCACTGTCTCAGCAAAGGCGAGAAAAGATCCCTTCTCAAAATCATAGGATTGTATAGCTTCATGAAATGCTGACAGGGAAACAGACCATTGATCGTCCATCTTTGATATGTACCTTCCCGCGGTTTTATGCGCTGCATGCAGAATAAAACCTTCGTATTCCTGCAGGAATGTTTCCAGATATCCTGTATCGTTTTTTGCTTTAACAGCGTTTTGATCAATCTCTCTCATAAAATATACCTCATCAATATATTCGCTATCATAACACAAAAGATCGGGGTATAGGGTCGGGTTTTCTTGGAAAAATAAGTGAAGCTATCTTGCAACTTCATAAAGACTGAGAAAAACAGTCATTAAAAATGCAGTACTGCACAAGGAGGTTCTATGAAACTTGATAAACAAAAGTATTTAAATCTACCGCCGGAATCATATTGGATTGCATCATCCAGAGAGTTAACGGCTGATTATCCGGCTTTGAAAGAGGATATCAAAGCAGATGTTGTCATCGTCGGCGGAGGAATCGCAGGAATCACCTGTGCACATCTGCTGAAAAAAGAAGGCCTCTCAGTTATTCTTCTGGAAGCCGGCATGCTTGCCGGAGGTACAACAGGCCATACGACAGCAAAGATTACTTCTCAACACCATTTGATCTATGACAAATTAATCAAACAGTTTGGACTCGAACTGGCACAGCAGTATGCCACAGCCAACGAGACTGCCATCAGAGAGATAAAAGCAGTTATTGATGAACTGGGAATATCCTGTGATTACGTGCCGCAGCCCGCTATTATTTATACTGAAAAAGATGAGAAAGTGGCACAGCTCCAAGACGAAATGAAGGCCGCTGAAAGACTGGGACTTCCTGCATTCTATCAGGATTCCATCCCTTTTCCGTTCACTGTAAAAGGAGCGCTTCGATTTGATCAGCAAGCCCAGTTTCATCCGCTGAAATATTCGCTGTCGCTGGCAAAGGCCTTTGTTAGAAACGGAGGCCGCATATTTGAGAAAACAAGGGCGATACAAATTGAAAAAAACTCTGCTTATACAATAATCACGGAAAACGGATATAAAGCAGAAGCCGATCAATTGATTATTGCGACCCACTATCCTTTTTACAATAAGCACGAAATGTATTTTGCCAGGATTTATCAGGAGCGGTCCTACGTAACCGCAATTAAGGCTTCAGAACACTATCCCGGAGGCATGTACATCAACGTAGAAGATCCGGTTCGTTCCCTTCGGAGCCAGAAAACTGAGTCAGGGGATCTGATTCTGGTGGGAGGCGCACGCCATAAATCGGGACAATGCGATGATACACTAAAAAAATATGAGGAGCTTCTGGATTTTGCGTCCCCCTATTTTTCTATTTCCGATGTGCCGTTTCACTGGTCTGCTCAGGATTGTATGACCATGAGCAGCCTTCCCCTTTCTGGAAATTACGCAAGTGATACACCCAATTTATACATTGCTACAGGCTTCGGCAAATGGGGCATGACAAACAGTATGGCCTCTGCAATGCTTATTAAAGATTTGATCATAAAAGGAGACAGTCCCTGGAAGGAGGCTTATGATCCATCGAAAAAAGTAAGTGCGTCATCCGCATTCCACTGTGTGACGGAAAATCTCAATACTGCTGAAAACCTCATTGGAGGAAAACTATCCTCTTCGCCGAAAGAGGAGGAAATCGACATCGCTCCGGGAGAAGGGCGTGTTGTTACCCTTTATGGCAAGCGAGCAGGGGCATATCGTGACGAAACCGGCGTCTTGTATATCGTCAACACAACCTGCACCCACATGGGCTGCGAATTGAATTGGAACAATGCCGAGAAAACTTGGGATTGTCCCTGCCATGGATCAAGGTTTTCCTACGAAGGCAAAATAATCGAAGGTCCTGCTGTGAAACCTCTATCCATGGAACATGATGTCCATACCATCAAAAAACTGCTGACGGAAGAGTTCTGATTTAGAAAAGAAGACGTAAGCCATTACAGATAAAAGAAAGAGCAGACCGGCACTTCAAAGTAGTGATCTGCTCTTTTTTATTTTTCCTTATATTGTTTAGTGCTAGATCAATCCCGGCGATCTTTGATAAGCGATATCCAGCAGCTTGGCTTTATTAATGATGGTCCTTTCGTATTTTCCTGAGCAGACAGTACCTTTAGAATCGGAAGCCTCGAACCGGATCAGAACCGAATGGTGATCAACGCTTTCAACTTCAAGGTGCAGGGTGATTACTTCTCCCAACAGAGAGGGATGCTCGTGATTCAGCTCGATCTTTTTACCTACTGTGATAAAATCTGAGGGAAGCCGTCTGTCAAGCATTTCTGTTGAAGCGTCAATCATCATTAATATGATGGAAGGTGTGGAAACCAGGTAGTCTAAAGTACCCGAATTGCTTGAAGCATAGGCATCTTTTGTTGTTGTTACCCTGGAATAAGTGTGGGTAAGGCCTTTCTCAATCTGATGTTTTATCATTTTTTCATCTCCTTCTTCATCGACTATCTTTCTTATTTAATGGTCGCATACCCTCCTTTGACAAAGTACAACACGCCTGAAGCGGCGGACTTAGAACGCCGGCGGTGTTCTCGTCCTTGCGTTACGTAACGTAACGCTGGGTCCTGCGGCCTTTTTGCCCCAAGCTTGCTTGGCCCGGCAAAACGGACAGCAGGGAGCGAAGCGAGTCGGAGGCGAAGCCGTTGCCTTGCCGGTGCTCCGTTTCCCGATAATCTTTGCACTAATCCGGTTTCTCCTGATTCTTTTTTTTAGGACGGCCAATCCAAAGAATCAAACCGAATCCAATGGAAAAGGTCAAGAGACAGGGAATCATTTCACTGGGCAGCGGGAAGCCTGGATAAACCTGTACCAGAGAACCAAGCATAAATCCGATGATAAGCATATATGTGAATTGGGGGTGCCGTCTCATCTCCTGTTCCAGAATTCCTGCGGTTAAAAAAGTTCCGCCAAGAACGCCGATGGCCAGGGGGATCAGGTAAAGGAGATCCATTTCCTTGATAGCAACAAGAGTCAGATCATACATCCCCAGCATCAGCAAAATATAGGATGCGCTGATACCCGGCAGAATCAAAGCAACAGCTATAATAATTCCCGCTACAATCAGCATGGTAAAGCTATATAGGTCAAAATCTGTTGACAGCTCAAAAATTCCTTCCGGCAGATACAAAGTACAGATTCCCAGTACCGCTCCGATCATGGCAACAAGTATATTAACAGGTTTGATTTTCGAAACCTTTACTTTTCGGTACAGAGGTGGTATACTCCCCAGGATTGCTCCGAGAAAGAAAAACAGCATCGGCTTCGGCCAAAGGGTAACAGCGGTCAGCAAAGGTCTTGAGAAAATAACAATGCCAAGAATTCCGGCGATTCCGTATGTTCCCAAAAGAATCATGTTTTCCTTTAACTGTTTTCTGAAGCTGCTGACAGCGTGGATCAATTCATCATAAATCCCAAGGATAATTGCCATCGTTCCTCCGCTTGCGCCAGGTACAAGCATTGATGCTCCTATTATAAACCCCTTGAACACCCTGATTGCAGCACTGTTATGTTTCTTTTCCATTTGTATCCCCTTTTGTAACCCCTGCTGATTGCTCGACTCCATCAATGGTTGCATCCATTGCTCAATTTATTGCATCGATTTCATTTGTTATATTTGATCTATTATATCTCATTCACACAATGGAAACAACCTTACATTTTGTTTACAATACGCCGTAATGCCTGAATCTTCTGCTGTGAACATTCCGGAAAGTCTGAGAAGGGAAACGATAATCCCATTGCCTCATACTTACCAAGGCACATTTTATGAAAGGGAAGCAATTCCAGTCTCTGAAAGTTAGAAAAGCGTTCTCCAAGGCCAAGGATCTTCTTTACTGTTTCGGGCTGATCGGTCAAACCGGGTACAACCACATGCCTGATCCAAAGTGGCACCGATTTTTCCTCGGTTCGCTTCAAAAACCGGAGTACGTGGTCCAGTGTACCTCCGCAGTACGCTCTGTAACCGGTATTGTCTGCAAATTTCAGATCGCACATTACCAGATCGGTGTAGTTTAAGACCTCATCCGCTCCGTCCAGGTTCCCGATTCCCGATGTATCCAGGACAGTATGGATTCCTTCCTCTTTCAGCCGCGAAAGCAGCGCTGCCGTAAACTTCCACTGTAAAAGAGGCTCACCTCCGGAAATGGTCACACCTCCCTGTATTCCAAAATAAGGCCGATACCGGAGTACTTTCTTAGCGATTTCCTCCATCCCCCATTCCGCTCCGTCCTCCGGAGCCCAGGTCTCCGGGTTGTGACAGTACGAACAGCGCAGTGCGCAGCCCTGCAGAAATACCACAAACCGAACGCCTGGCCCGTCCGCAGCACCCATGCTCAGAAACGAGTTGATTCTGCCCTTCATCACATCGCCTCATGAAACGTTCTTGCAATAACCTCTTGTTGCTGAAATTTGGACAATTTATTGAAGTTGACCGCATATCCCGACACCCTCACGGTAAGATTCGGATGCAGCTCCGGATTTTCATAAGCCTCAATCAAGGTCTGCCGGTTTAAGACATTGACATTCAGATGATGCGCCTTCTGATTAAAGTAGCCCCGCATAATGGAAACCAAATTTGCGTACCGCTCTTCCTCTTCATTTCCAAGGGCATGGGGAATTACTGAAAAGGTATTGGAAACCCCATCCTTGCAGTATTCATAAGAAAGCTTTGCCACAGAGTTCAAGGCTGCCAGTGCACCACTTCGCTCCCGGCCGTGCATAGGATTTGCCCCTGGCGCAAAAGGAGCTCCGGCTGCTCTTCCATCGGGCGTTGCCCCGGTCTTCTTCCCGTACACAACATTTGAGGTTATGGTCAGGATGGAGAGGGTATGTTCTGCATTTCGATAGGTGTGATTCTTTTTCAATTCTTCCACAAAGAGTTTTACCTGTTCCTGTGCAAGAGAATCAACCCGTTCGTCATCATTTCCAAAACACGGAAAATCTCCAGTGGTCTTAAAATCAACAATCAATCCGGTTTCATCTCTGACAACCTCCACCCTGCCAAACTTTATCGCTGAGAGAGCGTCGGCTAGGACTGAGAGTCCCGCTACACCAAAAGCCATGAACCGATGAACCTCCGTATCATGCAAGGCCATCTGGGTTTTTTCATAAGCATATTTATCATGCATATAGTGAATGATGTTCATAGCGCTTACATAAGTCTTTGTAAGCCAGTGCCGATAGTATTCCATCTTTTCCAGAACCGCCTCATACTCCAGAATTCCTCCGGCATAGGGCTCCCTGAGCGGCGCAACCTGTACCCCTGTTCTTTCATCCCGACCACCGTTTAAACTCATGAGCAGTAATTTGGGTAGATTGGCTCTCGCTCCGAAAAACTGCATATCCTTTCCAACCCGCATGGCAGAGACACAGCAGGCAATGGCGTAATCATCACCAAAATCAGGACGCATGACATCGTCATTTTCATATTGAAGCGCAGCGGTATCGCAGGATACTTTAGCAGTGTAGCGCTGAAAGCCGGCAGGAAGCTTATCAGACCATAATATCGTAAGATTCGGTTCCGCGGAAGGTCCAAGGTTGTACAAGGTATGAAGGAGCCTGTAGGAAGTTTTTGTAACAAGCGTTCTGCCGTCCTGGCCCATACCGCCTACCGCTTCCGTGATCCACATGGGGTCTCCTGCAAAGAGTTCGTTATAATCAGGAGTCCGAAGATGCCTTGCCATACGAAGTTTCATAACGAAATCATCCAGGATCTCCTGTGCACGCTCTTCGGACAGTTTTCCCTCAACCAAATCCCGTTCAAAGTAAATGTCAAGAAAGGTGCTGATTCGTCCCAGGCTCATGGCTGCTCCGTTTTGTTCTTTGATGGAACCCAGATAAGCAAAATACAGCCATTGCACCGCTTCTTTCGCATCTGCCGCAGGACCTGAAATATCAAATCCGTACATCAGCGCCATTTCTTTGAGTTTTTTCAGGAAATTTATCTGCTGATACAGCTCTTCCATCAGGCGTATATTCTCCGCATTCATTTCCAGTTCACCAAGACGCTCTTTATCCCTGCGCTTTTCTGCAATCAGCAAATCCACTCCATAGAGTGATACCCTTCTGTAATCACCAATAATTCGACCTCTTCCGTAGGCATCCGGAAGACCGGTAATAATTCCGCTTTTCCTCGCAGCCTTGATTTCTTCTGTATAAACCCGGAATACCCCATCATTATGTGTTGTACGATATTGGAATTCGCTTTCTACCTTTTCCGATAGCCGGTGTCCGTAGGCTTCGCAGGCTTGCTTTGTCATATGAACTCCTCCAAAGGGATTCACACCTCTTTTTAAAGGGCGATCTGTCTGCAAACCAACGATAATTTCGTTCTCCTGATCCAGATAACCCGGCTTATAGCTGGTAAGGGAGCTGACGGTCTGTGTGTCAATATCCAGAACACCTCCTAAATCCTGCTCCAATTCAAACAGGCGGTTTAGTTTTTTCATCAGAGCCCTTGTTCTCTCCGTAGGCCCGGTTAGAAAATCTTCGGTTCCTTCATAAGGGACATAATTGTTTTGAATAAAATCTCTGACGTTAATTTCCTCGGCCCATCTGCCATTTTTAAAACCTCTCCATGCTAAAAATTCCATAATTGCATCTCCTTCAAAAACAAAAATATTTGATGATACACAACTCTCTTTTTATTCTCTTCGTCAATGAATATTCAGAATGCATTTTGCGGCACCGGCAAGAGCTTGGTTATAAATAGAATATTCCACTGAAGCAATAAAAAAAGAGCAACATTCGGTATCACCAAATATTGCCCAGACGGTCGGCTCAACACAGATCTTCATTCCCCTGTGGTTCCCCACAATTACCCGTCAGTAATGAAGTCCGTTCTTTCATTATGAAATTATTATATAATGTGAAAAGTTCGGTTGTCAACCCTTCAAAATGCTTTCGACAATTGGGTCAATCTGTTTCTCTGAGGTAAAATCCACCGGCAGCTCATATGCGTTCAGCATCCCCCTTTCGTCCGGGGTTAAATCTTTTTTCTTCTTTAAGCTAAGTTTCAAAATCTGCATTAAAATCCTGTCTCCAAAGGTGAGCTTGTTCTTATCAAAGCCACCTCTCAATAAGTAGAATTCAACGACATCCTGCTGAGCCGCAGTTAAATTCTTATTTTTTACCTCTTCTACAATTTCCGGTCTGCAGGGAGAGGCACAGACACCGAAGACGATCAGCTTTTTATTTCTCAGCTCCTCCAAATGAGACGTGATCAGTGAAAGCCCGTTGATTCCCACTGCATAGAGTCCTCCTCCATATACGATAGTGCTGTATTTTACAAGGTCTTCTGCTCTCATACCTTTTGCTTCAATGAGATCCCCGTCCACTGCACTCGCAATCCATTTTGCATATTTTTCTGTAAATCCTGATTTAGATCGGTAGACAACAGCTGTTTTTTTCATTTCAATCACCTCAGAATTATCATAAGACGATTCAACGAAACAATCAACAATTATCTGCATGCTGCATATATTAAACTAACAGAATGGAGGTTGAAGCTATGTATTGTTTTTTCCCATTAGTGTTAGGCTTTATCGCCGGCAGAAGCTGCGGATTTAATAATCATGGCGGTGGGTGCGGATGCAATCGTGAAAGAAGATGCTGCCCACCACCTGATAAATGCATAAACGTTTATTGCCGCGAAAAAAGATATTAATACAATAGCAATGGGGGCGCCGGCCAGATCACACCTGGGATCATTCGGCAGCGTCCCCTAACATATATTGTGCCATTCTTATTCGTTTTTTTCAGAGAACGAGACAGAAATGCCTCTGCCTCGTTGTAATGCACAGACAGACGAAAAATTTAATAAAGATGCATACTAAGAGCTTATCCTACTCTTCGGAGGGATCAGCTCTTTTCTGTATATTATCCGGATCTACGGGCAGCACTTCCCCTTCCTTCATAATAATATGACCTGATGAATAGGGCTCCCCTTCCACCGAGAGAATCACCCCATTGCTTCTGTAGTACTGTCCGAACGTATTGGCAATGCAGTTCAGAATTGCTTCCTCATAACCTGCTCCCGCATTCATCCCCTCTAAAAACGCTTTATTCATATCGATCCGAACCTGATTTTCTGAATCCAGCTGCAGAGACTTAATTGCCGCATTCGTTGTCAAAACAACCCCAAGGTTTTCGTTTACTGCTTCCTTGTACTGCTTTTCGAGAACCTGAGCTGTTACGTCATTGGTGTGATAGGATACCTCTTTGCTGACGTAGGAAAGCTTTCCGCTCTTGCGATCCGGATAATAGAATCTTACAGTTTCATTTCTTGAAGCATTCTTTTCTATGGATTTCAGACTTGAACTGACCTCCAGTCCTCCGGTTTGATACAGTGTTTTGATCAGGCCGATATTTTTGGCATAATAATCAATATTGGTGCCCTCTCCTCCCTCTGTGAGAACCTCAATGGCTGGATAGGTCCCCATGGGAGTTTTTACTTCTGCTGAGACCTTTGTGATGGTTCTTTGCCGGCCATCCTTTAGATTCCACGAAGTCCCTTCCTTTAGGGGCTCCATCAACAGTACCTCTCCGGAACCATCGCTCTGATCCAGCATGTTTTCTCTGTAATAAACCTCTCCTCTGTTATAGATGCTGGTCAATTTTCCGTCCTTAAGTTCATAGACACGGGCAGATACCGTTCCGCCGTTGTTCACCATCTGCTGCATTCGGTTCTTATCAACGTAATCCGTATAAGACTCATAGGATGCGTACTCATTTCCGGCACCTTCATACTCATATTTGTTATCCTTCTCCATTGGAAAGTAATCCGAGATTTTTTTCTCTGCATCTTTCTTTAAGGTAAGCTTCACTGCAGTCACCTGAACAGGATCGCTTTCTCTAATTTCCGGGAGTGCCGTCACTTCAATAAACTGGCCTTCCTCAGGAACAAAATCGTACTCCGCTTCGCCAAAATCAACACTCGCCCTGCCAAAGCTGCCTGCTTCAATGTTTTTTAGCAGAATAGCTCCCTCTGATACCGATTCGATTTCACCGTTAAAAGATATGGTCTCCTGTTTTCCGCAGCCCCAAAGGAGCAGCGCTAAAACAGCCACAATTATCATGACAGCCATTTCTTTTCTTCGGACCTGCCGCTTTCTTTTCTCCAATATAACCATAAATCTCACCCCCTTATCTTTTTTTTTCCCATCTAACACAGATTCATTCACATGAGATATGGCGCCGACGAAAAAATACTGTTATGATAAATATATCAGATAAAAATTCTGGTCATAATTGAAACATAGGAATCGTTAAAACAGGAGCATGTTGCAACAGAAAATTTGTTGAACCTGAAGTTAAAGAAGAAGGGAGAACAAGATGGAAGCGTATTATTGTCCTGATTGCGGGAATGAATTGGAACGAATCTCCGGATGCGGCACAGTGGGCTATATGTGTGACACCTGTAAGCATCTGGTTTCCAAGAAGAAGATTCTTACAAAGGAGGAACTGGAAGCTTCTAAGGAAGAAGCCGCCAGAAAGGAAGACCCCGCTGAACAATGAGTTCTGGCGGGGTTTTCTATAGGGAACCGCCGGTTTTGACGGCAGTAGGCCAGCAGATAAATTTAGTAAATTGGCTGGTATGATTCGCAGAATCGGTTGTAGATTCTGGTTTGAGTATGTTCCTGTGCACCACCCTGCCCCAGTTGATACGTTCCCGACAGTCCTTCTGCAGAGACTCCAGTTCCAGTGGAGCTGTTGGGCGGCATAATACCGGGTATCGTTCCGGTGGAGCTGTTGGGCGGCATAATGCCGGGAATACGACCTGGTATAGGGCTCGGCAAACCTGCGGTCGGCCCGCTGAGGGAAGGTGTGACCAGAGGTGCTCCCGGCGGTCCAATGGGCTGTGGTGCCAGCGGAACCGTTTCCTGGGGCACACTCTCTGGCAGAGCTTCATCCGGTCCACTCGACGGCATGGTCGTTTCCGGAACGGTGCCCGACGGTGTTCCCGGCTGTGTAATACCCGGTATCATAACGGTTGGTCCTGTCGGAGGCACTGTCGGTGCTCCGGCGGGAGGTACTGCCGGCGTTTCTGTTGGGGGTACGGTTCCTCGCGGCATACCAACACGCCCTCCAAGCTGGAAGCCTGTCATTCCGCTCATATATTCTTTTGGTTCAAAGCAACATGGAAAAAAAGTGCCGCATCCGATATGCTGCCCTGCATTTCCTGTTGGCTGAGTTCTGTAGTCATCCGGCCATTCATGAATAATCATTGCTCTTCCTAATACTTGATCCGGAGTAAAACGGTCTGTATAGACGACCATAAACGCATGGCCGTAAAAAGACATAAGAACCGGAAGGTCACCGGAATGATAAGGATGCGGTGCATCGGGATTCAGTGAAAAGTGCCCTCCCACATCATGAAAACCGGTATAACCTTCTCCCATGATACAAGGTCCGTGCTGATGAATATGAAAGCCGTAAAATCCCGAAAATGGAATTCCTTCTACATCGACCGCCAGCAGGGAACCTTCAAGAAAAGGATAGAGATAAACGTCTCCAACAAGGTTATGTATTTCTGAGCTGCCCTCGATATGGGCACAGACTGTCGGCGGCTTTGACATCGTCTCAAACATCAGTTCTATGGTATTTTCAATCATTGGAAATATTCCCTCCCAAGCAACCCCTATTACTTCATACTATGCTACGATCCGTTTCCGTGACACAAACAGAAAGTAATTCACTAAAATGGTTCTTCCCAGAATCCCCGCCGAAGCACCATACTCCGGCGGGTATTAGAACGCTAATGCGAATAAAATATTAGTTGGAAGCCTTTACCAAAATTTCTTTGGTGAAATCAGCCCAGATCTTTCAGAGTGCACGTTTCGAAAATTCTTTTTGTCATAAAGAAGTCCCTTAGTTTTTTTGGGCCAGCGATAACATCTCTGCCAACATACAAGCTTCCTTCCTGCTTCACTTTAACACTCCACTTAACCAGAGAAATTTCTCCTCTGTCTATTTCGATCCCAGTGATAAGCTGAGGATGAACGCAGCTTCCGTCGTTAAAGTAAAGAGGCTCCCCCATATCGGGGAACATCGGGCGATGGTTATGCCCTCCAATCAACATGTGGTTTTCTTTTACAACCCACTCTGTCAGCCTATTTCCCACAATTTCTTTCTTCTCCTGGTTTTGTGCGGGACTGGTAGGATTATTCACACCAAACAATTCCAACGGTCTCCAAACGTAGCGCACCAGAAATCTGCTGAGTTTCCAAAGACTGCTGTTCAGGTCATCAACCTGATGGCCGTGAACAAGGAGAATTTCCTTTGAGAAAGGACTTAAACCCCAGCTCTTGTACTCCAGCACCAGCCCTTCATAGGCTCGCATATTTTCAAACAGTGAAACAGTTTTGTTTTCTCTTTTGTCATAATACTCATACAAGTTTGATTTTAAGAATTTATCGCTCTGTTTCACCATATCATGGTTCCCGTATACGAAATACACCCGTTCCTTCTCATAAAACTTTTTGAGAAGTTCAAATACGCTTTGATGAGCATAGATGATATCGGACATTCTCTTATTCTCCCACAGCTCATCACCGTCTCCAACTTCGATATAAGTGAATTCCTGTTCAAAATAATGATTTAAAGCGGAGATATAGAGATTTTCGTTTTTAAAAAAATCATCGGCCTGGCTTCCGTCACCTCTGTGGCAGTCACTCATAATGATGAGTCTGCTGGAATCATCGATTGGCAACCTTACTGAAGATTCAAATATATGGGATAAACGCTTCATCGAATTCATTACAATCTCTCCCGATTTCTGTTCTAGCGACCAAAGCAGGTCATTGAAGACTGCAACGGATAAAATAACCGAGGCATCAGTCAATGCTTTGCTCGATCAGCTTATAAAAGGCTTTTATGATGTGCCTTGTTTTTCCTATGCGAATCAGGCCTGCATAGAACAGCGGCTCTTTTCTTCGAATCACACAGATTCTATCTGCCATACTCCTGCATCTGGAAGTAACTTCCCGATATCTTTCGCAGGCAAGCTGATTGTTTTTCTGGATGATCCCGTCGGTTATTTCAGACCGAGTCAAAGGTTTTGGTGTATAAGGCCTGTCGTAGACAAACTCTGCAGAGGATCCGTCAACTCTGGTTTGGTTCCTTTGGTACCCAATTCTCGTCAGTGCATTGACAAAGCAGTCGCACATTTCTTGTGCAGGAAATTTTATTTTTATCAGCATAGCCAGTTCCTCCGGCTCTGAGAATTCCCCTGTCTTGAAGCCGCTGAGCCACCAATGTTTCTCGGATCGCTCAAACAGCTTTCTTCCTTTCTTAAAGAGGACAAACGACATTTCCAGCAGATCTTTATCTTCTACACATTGATAAAAGGTCCCGGTAAACAATCCGGGAAGACTCAGATCCTGTTGATCTGTATCATAAACGCCGATTTCACATCCTGTGTTCAGGTAATACTGCCCTTTCCAGAATTGAATCAGCCATCTCTTTCCACCATACTCAAACTCCACCGGTTCTGAGTCGACAATCATACAGGCCGGTGCAGCCGCCTCGTCATAAAGCCGGCAATAACCGAATTCCCTCTGCCATGCATCCAGCCTGGAATAGAAAATATCCTGTACCGGATCGTAGTCATAACCCGCATAGGCGAGGAGTTGATCAAAGGCTTTCGCTTCTGTCTTTTCGGGCTTAGGACAAATCTTACAGATGACTCTGTATATCAAGACGACAAAAATAAACAGCAATGCCGACAGCGAAGCGAAGACGAGCATTCTCTCATTCCCCCTTCTTATCAGTTGTTCCGGCCCCCAGCTTTCTGCTTTCATTTCATCTGCCGAGGCCGTTACAAACTGATTTATAGTTCATATTATTCCGGCGGTAAGTCAAGTGTTATCCTGTTATGAAATTAATAGAAAACCGGAAGCAGGCAAAATTCTGCTTCCGGTTTCATAAAGTGTGATTCTTTTTATCTATTTTCTACTTTGATACGATGAGATCGCAGACTGCATTGGAGAATGCAACGGGATCTTCGATCGGCAGCCCCTCAATCATTAGCGCCTGATTATAAAGCAGCTCAGTGAACGTCTTTGCCTTGTCTTTATCGGATTCGTATACATCCTTCATGGCTTTGAGCACAGGGTGCGATGCATTGAGCTCAAGAACCTTATCTGCTTTTACCTTATCGTCGCTAGGCATGGCATTTAGTATTTTCTCCATTTCGATGGATATACTGCCGCCGCTGGCAAGGCAAACAGGATGGGTTTTCAGTCTCTGAGAAAGTCTGACCTCACTGACTTTTCCGCTCAGTGCTTCCTGCATGAACATCAGCAATTCCTTATGATCCTCAGTTCCTTTTTTGACCTCTTCACTGTCCTTCTGATCTTCTTCAATTCCCAGATCATCTCCTGAAACGGATTTAAATTCCTTACCGTCGAAATCACTCATGACGCGAATTGCAAACTCATCGATGTCATCGGTAAAGTATAAAATCTCATAGCCCTTATCTTTCAGCAGCTCTGTCTGAGGAAGTCTGTCAATTCTTTCTATCGAATCTCCTGCTGCATAATAGATATATTTTTGGTCCTCCTTCATTCGGGAAATGTATTCCGGCAAAGTCACCGGTTTCTGCTCCGTGGAGGAATAGAACAGAAGTAAATCCTTCAAGGTATCTTTATTGGCTCCGAAGCGGTCATAAACTCCATATTTGAGCTGAAGTCCAAAGTTCTTGAAGAATTCTTCGTATTTTTCCCGGTCCACATTCAGCAATTCTGTCAATTCGCTTTTGATCTTCTTTTCGATTCTGGAGGAAATGGCTTTCAGCTGTCTGTCATGCTGCAGCATTTCCCGGGAAATGTTCAAAGAGAGATCCTGTGAGTCCACCAGTCCTTTTACAAAGCTAAAATAGTCAGGAAGCAGGTCGGCACATTTATCCATAATCAGGACGCCGCTGGAATAAAGCTGCAGCCCTTTTTCATATTCCTTTGTGTAATAATTATAAGGTGCCTTGGAAGGAATAAACAGCAACGCATTGTAGGAAACCATTCCTTCGACGTTAGTGTGAATCACTTTGGCCGGGTTGGCGAAATCAAAGAATTTCTCCTGATAGAATGCATTGTATTCATCCTCGGAAATCTCGTTTTTGTTTTTACGCCAGATTGGAATCATGCTGTTAAGGGTCTGATCCTCCTTCACAGTCTCAAATTCGTCCTCACTGCCTTCCTTCAGCCTGCGCTGTTCTGTCTGCATTCTGATGGGATATCTGATGTAATCCGAATACCGCTTGATCAGGCTGCGAATCCTGTATTCCTGAAGGAATTCATCATATTTCTCATCCTCGGTATCTTCTTTGATTTTCAAGATGATCTCTGTTCCGCAGCGATCCTTTTCGCATTCAGCTATAGTATAGCCGTCAGTACCGGTAGATTCCCAGCAGTACGCCTGGTCTTCCCCATAAGCTTTGCTGATGACAGTGACCTCGCTGCTGACCATAAACGCAGAATAAAAGCCGACACCAAACTGACCGATGATATCGATGTCTTCCTTCTGCTCATTGTCCTTTTTAAAATTAAGAGAACCGCTTTTTGCTATGGTTCCCAGATTGGATTCCAGCTCTTCTTTCGTCATACCAATTCCGTTGTCCGAAATGGTGAGCAGTCTTCCTTCTTTATCTGCTGTGATACGGATTTCGAACTGGTCTCTGGTAATCCCCGTGGTGTTTTCTGTGAGACTTTTGTAATAGAGCTTATCGATTGCATCGCTTGCATTGGAGATCAGCTCTCTTAAAAAAATCTCCTTATGGGTATAAATTGAATGAATCATTAGATCCAAAAGCCGCTTTGATTCTGCTTTAAATTGTTTTTTGGCCATTGAAAAACCCCTCCTTTGTAATAAGCGAAAGTTGTTAGCACTCTACCAAAAAGAGTGCTAACAACTCTAATATAAAGCAAATGGTTGCCGAAATCAAGAGGATTTTTTATGATTTTCCTAAATTCATCCAGCCTCAATTTAAAAGCCCCATCTTCTATTTTGCTCAGTTGCTTATCGAGCCATTTTGTAAATTTCAAGGATATCCTTCCAAGACAGCTTTTGGAAGCCCCCAACCGGAGTCTCTTTGCCTTCGCTGTACCAGGTTGCTTTTTTCGCCATTAATTCCAGATTGCTGTCATCAATGCCAAGTTCCTTTAAGGTTACAGGAAGACCGATCGTAACAAAGAAGCGCTCCAGTCTGTCAATACCCTCATTTACAATGGTATCCGGATCCCGGAAACTCCCTTCAACGCCCATTACGTTTACAGCAAACTGCACAAACATGTTGATATCGGTTTTGTAAACATATCTCATCCAGGAAGGGGTAAGGACCGCAAGCCCTGCTCCGTGCGCCACATCATAAATCGCACTGAGTTCATGCTCCATCTTATGACAAGCCCAATCCTGCGTTCTGCCCAGTCCAAGAAGTCCGTTATGTGCAATGGTTCCTGCAAAAGCCACTTCAGCCCATGCATCGTAATCTTTATGATTTTGATTCAAAATCAGCGCATTCTTCATGATTGCTTTGAGTGTGCCTTCACAAAGCCCGTCCGTTACGTCGGCCTTGACCGTGGTCGTGAAGTATCGCTCAAGGATATGGCTCATCATGTCACAGACTCCGTTTGCAATCTGATTTTTCGGCAGTGTAAAGTACAGTTCCGGATTCATAATGCTGAATACAGGTCTGATTTTATCACTGTGGTACCCCATTTTCAGCTGCTTTTCCTCCTCTGAGATTACAACACTGTCGCTGGACTCTGATCCGGTGGCGGGAAGGGTCAGAATCGTGGCCAGATCCAAAACTTTATCTGCAGCCTTCTTGGTGAGGAAATAATCCCATACATCTCCATCGTAGGGTACGCCCAATGCAATGGCTTTTGCGGAATCAATCACGCTTCCGCCTCCCACCGCCAAAATAAAATCAATGCCCTCTTCCCGGCAAATCCGAATTCCTTCCCTGACAAGAGACAGTCTGGGATTTGGCTTGACTCCGCCCAGTTCTACATAAGCAACACCTGCTGTTTCCAGTGATCTGCAGACCGTTTCATAAAGTCCGCTTCTTTTGATACTCTCTCCGCCGTAATGAAGCAGAATCTTATTTCCGTAAGGCTTGATCAGTTCTCCGATCAGTTCCTGTTTTCCTTTTCCAAAGATAATCCTCGTCCTGTTTTCGTAATCAAAGTTCAACATTCCTCTCATCCTTTCCTGCTGTGTTCTAAATTTATCTTAAGGCTTGAAAGTACCTTGGGAATTAAGGTTCTGGCAAGCCCCAACTTTCTGATAACAATAGGATACCCAAAATTATTATACTGTCGGCAAGAAGGACGGGTCAACCTCGTTTCTGTTTTTGCAGGTATTTCGCAAACATTTCACGAAATGCAAATGCGGAATACCCTTTTGTACTCCGCATCTGCGCCACTCAATTCGTTATCTATATTTAAGAAGATAATTGTTCCTTGTTCTTAAGGCTGTTTTGGTTTAAATAATAGGTCAGCATATGAAGACTGTCACTCAAGTGGACATTTTCAACCACCATATCCTCCGGCACATCAAGTTCTGCCGCCGTGAAATTCCAAACCCCCCGGATACAGCTTCCCACAAGAACGTCCGTGACACTTTGAGCACTGTCCTTATCGGTTGTAACAACTGCAATATCCACCTGGTTATTTTCCAGGAATGCAGGCAGATCTGCTGCATCCAGCACTTCAATATCGTTAATCCTCAATCCCACAAGTTTTGGATTGACGTCAAACATTGCAATAATGTGATAACCCGATTTATAAAAACGGGTATAATTCGCAATTGCCTGACCCAGATTCCCAGCCCCCAGAACGATCATTTTATACTCATTCTGCAGCCCCAGTATCATGCCAATCTGCCGGTACAGCCTCTCGACATTATATCCGTAGCCTTGTTGTCCAAAGGCTCCAAAGTTATTCAGATCCTGCCTGATTTGCGATGCCGTGTATCCGGCAATTCTGCTGAGTTCTGTGGACGAAACCACCTTCACGCCCTTATCCGAAAGATCACCGAGAATCCTTCGGTAACGCGGCAATCGTTTGATCACGGTATTCGACACAAATGAGAAATCTTTCATTTTTTGCACCTGCCTCGTTCTTTTGCTTCACTGCCGGGTGTTTTCCTGGCGTTGTATGTGAATTGCTTGATTCATAACGGGTTGTCCCGGCATTATATGTGAATTGCTTTATCCATGGCTGCATGAAATGCTTCGTGGTAGATTTCCGATATGGTGGGATGCGGGTGAATGGACATTGCCACCTCTTCGGCCGTTGCCTCCAGGTTCATGGCCACCGCAGCCTCAGCAATAAGATCAGTGGCGTGGAGACCGAAGATGTGCACACCCACAATTTCCTGGTACCTGGGCTCAGTGATCACCTTAATCATGCCTCTGTCATCCCCTGCAACCTTTGCTTTACCATTTCCCACCAGCGGAAATCTTCCTATTTTAACATCTCCATATTTCTCCCTTGCCTGCGCCTCCGTAAGGCCGATACAGGCAACCTCCGGCTGGATATAAATTGCGCTTGGGATTCTGTTATAATCCATCTCTTTCTGATGGCCGCAGAGATGCTCCGCAGCAACAATCCCTTCTGCAGAAGCCGTATGGGCCAGCATAGCCTTGCCGTTCACATCTCCCACGGCGTAGATGTTTTTCACCGTTGTTCTCATAAAAGAATCTGTGACTATTGCGCCGCGTTCCGTTCGGATTCCCAGCTTCTCGCAGTCAATTCCTCCAGGATCAGGCCCCCGGCCTACTGCCATGAGCACTTTTGACGCCCCAACTTGTTCTGATTTACCGTCTTTCTCAAATCGTACAGCATCTTCTGAAATCCCGGTGACTCTGGCACTTGTATAAACCTTGACTCCCATCTGTTCCAGCATGCCTGTGACCTGCTTCGTAATTTCTTCATCCACCATTGGTAAGATTCTATCCAAAAATTCAACGACAGTAACCTTCGTTCCGATGCTTGCAAAGAAGTAGGCGAATTCCACACCGATGACGCCTCCGCCGATAATGGTGATGTCCGCAGGAATTTCGGCAAGTTCCAACGCTTCATTGCTGGTGAGAAGCTCCATGCGGCTGTCGATGGGTATCGGCAGGGACTTGATGCTTGATCCGGTTGCTATGATTAGATACTCTGCGGTGTATTCCTTATCCCCTACAGAAACTGTATTTTGATCTTTGATGAACCCCTCTCCGGATATGGGGGTTACGCCGTTTTTCCGAAACAGGCCGTTGATCCCGCCCACGAGCTGCCCTACGATACCGGCTTTTCGCTTTTGAACCCTGGCCATATCAAGCCTGAGATCAGTCAGATTTAATCCAACAACGCCAAATTTTTCAGCCTCTCTGATTTCTTTCAGCGACTCGACGCTTCTCAGAAGCGTCTTGGTTGGAATGCAGCCGCGATTCATGCAGACACCGCCGAATTGATCCTTTTCAATGATTGCAGTGCGCTTGCCGAGCTGTGCTGCCTTAATTGCAGCCACATAACCGCCGGGACCTCCGCCGATTACAATGACATCAAAGTCTTTTACCGCTGACGCTGTTTCATGTTCTGAAGGCTTGGAAGATAAGGTTCTATCTCCTGGTGTCCTTACGGCTTCTTCCTCTAAAGATAATGAAGCAGGTGAAGGCGACTCAGCTTCAGCCGAAGTCGGAGCCTCTTTTCCCAGTTTTCCAAGGGCATCCCGAACCAGTGCTTCAATATCCTCCTCTGCATCGCCGATAATTGCAATGGGAAGCGTTACAGGCACTGCCTCACCCTCTTCGATGAACAGCTTTCTGACCATGCCGTCCCCTGTCGCTTCAATATCAATGCTGGTCTTATCGGTTTCGATGGAAAAAAGCGCTTCTCCTTTATCGATACGCTCTCCTTCTTTTTTATACCATTGCACCAGCCTGCCTTCATCCATGTTAAAGCCAAGCTTGGGCATTATGATGATTTCTGCCATGTTACCCTCCTACAAAATCGCACTTGCTGAACTGTGAGCTGTATCCACTAAAGGAATAATTGTATCGGGTTTTCGAGAAGCCTCTTGACATCCGTAACGAACTGGGCGGCCAAAAGTCCGTCAATGACCCGATGATCCACTGTCAGTGTAATATTCATCATTGGTTTAATTTCAATCGTTTTCTTTCCGTCCGTACCCTGAACGACGACCGCCTCATCCTTGGTCGCGCTGACAGCCAGAATCCCCACTTCGGGCGGATTAATAATCGCCGTAAAATTCTCGATGCCAAACATCCCAAGATTGGATACCGTAAAGGTTCCTCCGGTATATTCTCCCGGAGACAGCTTGCCGTTCCTCGCCTTATCAAACAAGATTCCTGCTTCCGTGGATAACTGAACCACGGTCTTGTGATTCGCATCCTTAATGACTGGCACGATGAGACCGCCGGGAGCCGCAACGGCTATGCCGAGATTGACAGATCGATACCGTATAATTTTGTCATTCTCCAGCGATGCGTTCATGTCAGGATATTTCTGCAGACACATGATTACCGCTCTCGCAATATAGTCTGTAACTGAGGTCTTCTTTTCCTGGGACTCATTGATCTGCTTTCGCAATTCAAGCAGTTTTTCCAAATCCACCTTTTGTGTAAAATAGAGGTGCGGTGCCGTAAACTTGCTCTTGGCAAGCCGCTCTCCAATAATTTTTCGTACGCCGCTGTAAGGAAGAATATCAAGGACTTCCTTTCCGTCTGCAGTGGCCTGTCCGGTATCGCCAGTGCTCTGACTTGACGTGTTATCCGCCTGTACGAGATCCCTCTTCATAATCTTTCCGTGAGCTCCCGAACCCTGAATCTCATCAAGGTTCACACCCTGGTCGGCAGCAATCTTTGCTGCAACAGGAGTTACCCTGATTTTGGCGGATGCGAGATAGCCCTGAAGATCTTTTTCCGAAATCCCGCCCTGATATCCAGTTCCTTGAATTCGTAAGCTCATCAGATCGATCCCGTTTTCTTTTGCAAATCTTCTTCCTCTCGGTGTAACCTTTATTCTGCTCTCTGCATCAGATTCAGCGGCTCCCTGATCCCCTGGATTGAGCGTTCCGTTGAGCGTTTCGTTAACCTCCCGGACCAATGCATCAATATTTTCATCCGCACCGGCGAGAATTGCAATGGGAGACGTTACCGATACAGATTCTCCCTCCTCGAGGAACCGTTTTCGCATAACGCCGTCCTGGGTTGCTTCAATATCAATGGAGGTT